>JAAYWE010000298.1 GCA_012516755.1 Treponema sp. | reverse complement strand
GAGCGCGCCGAAACAAAGGGCCTGTCCTATCCTCTCAAAAGCCCGGGCCAGGGCTTAAGCCACTATGCCCCCTCGACACCTCTCTTTCTCTTCGATGAAGGAAGTCTACCGGAGGCGGTAAAACGCAAGGGGATTCTCCATCCCTGCATCGCTCTAGCTTTTGATGGTCATAGAGCTCGAATTCTTCGGGATTGCGGTCTCTTCGATGTGGTACAAATGCTTTCAGAAGAAGGAGATATGAGAGAGGCTGCAGCGCGGCTTTTTTCGCTGTTGCACGATCTGGATGAGGCTGGTTTTGCTGCCATCTATGCGGAGCGAGCCCCAGACGCTGGCCTTGGCCGTGCTATCAATGATCGCTTGTATCGGGCGTCGAGGAAGGAGCGAGTTCAAGGCTGACGGGCTCTTGTGAGGCTGGTACAACATTAGGGACTGTGCATGTGGTTTCAGTTGAAACCGGAGGTTCTTGGATGGGTTGGGGCAAGGGTTTTGCGTTATAGATAAAATCCAGCATGTCCTTTGCGGAAATTCCATAGTACATCTTGCCATAGCAGAGAGCCGCCGATGTGATGTTCTTGGTGTACTGACGCGGCTCGGCTATCGGGTATAGCTCGATGAGTATATCGTCTTCGATGTTTCCCCAATCTCGAACCCACTGAGCCATTCGCGTTGGGCCAGCATTATATGCTGCGATGGCCCGCGCAGGCTTGCGATTGAATCGCTCAAGCATATAGCCATAATATGTAAGGCCAATAGTAAGATTGTCCTTTGGATCAAAGAGCGCATACTGATTCATCTTGAGCCCTTTTGCAGTTTCAGCAGCCGTGCTCGGCAAGAGTTGGCTCAATCCTACCGCTCCAGAACGTGAGACGGCGCGCTGATTGAACAGACTCTCTGAGCGCACAATAGCATAAGCGAGTGGCTCCGCAATTCCTTGCGGCTCAGTGATTTGGCTGAAATGCTCTGGCCAGGCACGCGGGTAGACCAGGGCATAAGCGAGTTCCGGTCTATCGAAAGATTTGCGACCTAGAGCCTCTCTACCAATTCGCAACGCCGGATAATATTGTTCATGCTGGATGAAATTCATGGCAAGCCACAAAAGCGACTCTGTGTTATAAGGAGACAGTGCGGTGATCTGTTCCGAGGCTAAGGTTTCGAGGCCATAATCCAGGGATTGGTCTATGAAATCGAGCACATCCTTGAGATTGCTATCTTCGGTAAGTGAGTCCATCAGGTCTTGGCAAAGGCTTACAATTGAAGATTCGAGATCGAAGTCGGCTCCAAGCACGGGGAGATTGGCAAGTAGCGGCGGCTCGATGCCCAATCGCCATGCCGCTAAAGTTCGATAATGCTCTTCAATGCCGCTATCTCGAAGGAGTGTCTCGTAGTAGAGATTTGGACTATTCATGGCCAGATCGACATTGGCTCTGGTTGTTTCGTAGAGTCTTCCTGAGATATAGAGCAAGGGTCCGCGCATAATGCCGGTCAATTTCTGGCTCATGAGAGTACAGAGGCGAACTACATCATTCCATGCCCCTTCTCGAAGCAATCGGCGCATGTATTCCGATGCGATATCCTCGAAATAGGAGGGGCTTTTCCAAAGAGCAGCGGCTTGTGAAAGCGCGGAGATTTCAAGGGCGCGTTCAGCATGCAGGGCATTTGCGTCTTCCTCTCCGAGATCATCGAGTATCATGCTAGTTGTCACAATAGATTTCATTGTGATATCTAGCCAATACCATAGCGCAGAGTCCGAATCTTCGGTGGAAAAGGATATAGGCACCAGCTCGATGAACAAGCTTGCGGCAGTCTGATTTTGTCCCAGCCCTTGATACGATCTTGCCAGGTGAAAGGCCATGACCCAGGAATTCTCAGAGGGAATTCGTTCGCGGTCGAGCGGGGGAATTGTGAGCTTGGAGTCTGGTATATGCTCTGAACCATCGACTTCTTTTGAGGCGGCTTCTCTGGGCGCGTCTTCTTGGGGAGCGATCTCGGCTCTGGGCTCGGCCTCAGTTTGGGCATTAGCATCTGCTTCAGCATCTACTTCAGCATCGATCTCGGCATCTGCCTCAGTATCTGCGTTTCCTTGATTATTTCTTCCGCCATTGGATTCTTCACTGTCTATTACGGGAAGATTCAGCGCCTGGGAAAAATAGGCAATACCATCTTTCCAGGCTC
>JAAYWE010000297.1 GCA_012516755.1 Treponema sp. | reverse complement strand
TGCATTTTTGGCAGACATTGCCGGATGTGCTAGCGCTTGGTTTGAATCTGTACCCTTCGTCCTCGATCGCATTCAAAATCGATATTTCGTTCAACTATAGACGCGACAAACTAGTAGGCCAGAGCTCGCCATTCCAATGGGATATTAATGATCTGCGCGAAAACCTTACATCTGCTGCGCAATTTCCGCGGAGAACCTATATAAGCTGGGTGGGCAAAGGCTATGGTGTGGCCATGGGCAGATTTCCTTCTGGTATGGGCTGGGGTATGCTGTCCGGTTCGATCTTGAATCCGAGAGCTTCCTGGTACGACCAAATTCGCTTCTATTTCGAATCCGGTCAATGGCGCTTTACGAGTATGACAGCGACAAGCTCGGCCCAGCTCTCCAAGGCTGAGCAGGAAATTCAATTCAGAAAAAATCCCGATGGAAGCAGTTTTTGGGACTCAGTTAGCGACCACGACCATGCGTCGCACGATATGGCAATAAAGCTGGCCAACTGGCATCAGATCGAATGGAAGCCAGCGCCGTGGTTGGAGCTTTCTGTTGCGGAGATGAGCGTGATAGGCGGAAGAATGCCCTCTCTCAGCTTTGTTTTGCCCACCACAATCTGGCACAACACCTATGCGGCTGGATACTCCAATGTGGGTGTCTCGCTGAGCGCAGCCATAGTGCCTTTTAACGGGCTAATGCTATCTGGAGAGCTTTTTATTGATGATCTGAAGGGCGCAAGGGAAAAGCAATCTGCGGATTCCAAGCCTCAATCCCTTGCCTGGCTTGGAACGGCACGTTGGTCGGCATTGCTTTTTGACACGATTTCTCTTGATACTGGTCTTGAGTATCAACATGTGGATCGCTGGACCTATGTGCGCTGGAGCCCTTATCTGGCCATGTACCAACGCCAAACGCTTCCAGATGGAGAATCTGGCCAAGACCAATCGCTCGGAGCTCCCTGGGGTCCTGATTATGATAGCATAGGCGCATATACAAGCATGAAGTTCAAAAGCGGCGCCTATCTACGCCTCTCCTACGAATTCATCCGAAAAGGGCCCATTTACCAGGGAATGGCAAAAAAGATTTCTGAGACCACCGAAGATCTTACTGGAGATGGCGATACCGATGATGGATTATGGGTGCCTGTCTACTATGACTACGACGAATATGCAGGAGATGGTGCCCTGGAAGCAATACTTTCAAAGCCTGACGAATATCGCCATCTTGTATCGCTCATGGGAGCAGTGCCCCTTGCAAAGTCCATTGAACTGCAGCTATCCGCGACCTTGGGGTTATATCGCAATTTTGGGCATGTCGATGGCGCAAGCGAAGAGGCTTTTCTCTTATACGCAGGGATTGTTGTATATTTACCTGTAAAATAGCTTTGCTGCAGCGAACCTTTTTTACTGCTACGAACCTTGTGTATACTTTAGGCATTCTATAAGGAATTGTCTCAAGCATAGGCATAGGCTGGCACATACTCTGGTTTATTTTTAAGGGGAGTGGGGAAGCCCCGGAGCCAGAGTTTTCTTTCATGAGGGAACAAGTGTGTTCGAGTAAGGAATGC
This sequence comes from Treponema sp., assembly GCA_012516755.1. Lineage (GTDB taxonomy): Bacteria > Spirochaetota > Spirochaetia > Treponematales > Rectinemataceae > Rectinema. The sequence goes on along the minus strand of JAAYWE010000297.1, from coordinate 5 downwards.
GCGTT
>JAAYWE010000296.1 GCA_012516755.1 Treponema sp. | reverse complement strand
TCAGATGTGACAAAGTTGATCTTTCCATTGGCGAGAAGGTGCCATAGAATTGCTTTTTGTTCCGGGCTTTTCACCGGTGGAGCCGTCTTGAGAGCAGCTCCAAGGCGAGCAAAGTCCGTTTCATCGAATGCAAGGTAATGAGCACAGGTTTCACATGTGGCACCGCGCCCCACGGCCGCAATTGCTGCTTTAGCAGTGCCGACATGTACAATATGAACATATTTCGCATATTGTCCCGCTAGTTTTAGTGCATTCATCACAGCGGCTATTTCGGAATCCATGGGACGAGAAGCATAGTAGTCTATCCATTGGGGTTTTTGTGTACCGCGTAAGGCTTGCCTTTCTTTGGTAGCTTCCGAGATTACATAAGGATCCTCTGCATGCAAAAGAAGAGGCCGCCCTTCTTTTCCGCAAGCCTGCGCGGCGGCGACGAATTGAGCTTCGTTTACGGCAGGGAATGAATCCATGCCTGATATGAAATATGATTTAAAACCAAGTACCCGAGGAGCCAGCGATGCTACCACCTGAGGAATAGAATCAGGGGCCATGTTCCCATTGACACCACCATAGAAGCCAAAATCGATCAGCGCTTTTTTTTGTACGATTGATAGCTTTTCTTCGAGTGCATCATCAGAGATGACGGGTGGAATGGAAGTGCAGGGCATATCTATTATGGTAGTCACACCTCCTTGCGCGGATTCCGCAGAGCCATGCAGAAAGTCTTCGCGATGTGTAAAGCCGGGCTCATCAAAATGAACATGGGGATCTATTGCACCTGGAAATGCGAGAAGCCCATGAGCGTCTAGGATGTCTTCATAATCATAAGGATCAGCTGCTTCATTTGTCCCAGGATCTCCGATTTTAGGCGGATTTTCTCTTCTTTTCTTGATGCTTGCTTCCTTGATAGAAGCTATTCTGCCGTCTTTAATGAAAATATCGACAAGTCGAAAATCGCGTTCACCAGGCAATGCGGCGGCGACATCTGCGAGTATCATTCTGCTTCTCCCTGTCAAAAATATTCCGCATTAGGCTTTTGTCCTGATGCGGTTTGCGGTTGCCCTCTTATTATTGTCTTGCTCCAATACGAGCAACTTAGTTATTTTCTCTGGGATAAGAGGCAGATCGTAATATTCGAGCGCTTTTCCAGTTGCGGCTCTAATGGCCTCGAGAACCGCAAAATAGCCTGCTCTACCATATTGCAGAGGGGGCTCGCCAACTGCCTTTGAGTTATATGGTGCAAAGGGATTATCGATGCCTGGTAGGAATTCGATATCGATACCAGGAGGCATAAAACCGATATCCGGCACTTTATAGGTAGATAATGTGTCCGAAATTGGCTTGCCATTGGGTTCGAAACGCAAATCCTCGAGCAGAGCCCAGCCCAGCCCTTGTGCAAGGGCTCCTTCGATCTGACCTATATCGACGCTTTGATCGATACTCTCTCCAATATCGTGCACAATTGTAACCCTGTCTATTGTGCATGTGCCCCGCAGGACATCAATGCTGGCCTCTGCTAGCGCTGCGCCATATACATGATAGGCAAAGGGTTTTCCACGCTCGGTTTTCATATCATATTCGAGTGTAGGCGTTGCATAAAACCCATGTGCGGATAGGTCTTGACGCGATGCGCTCATGGCTTCGACAAGTTGCTCCCAGCTAATATGGCTGGGTGCTCCATTTAGTAGTACTGCTCCATCTTTGATATCAACCTTGTCCAGATCGACCATAAGGAGCTC
>JAAYWE010000295.1 GCA_012516755.1 Treponema sp. | reverse complement strand
TATCATTGCATCGAGCACATAGGACCCAAGCCCATCGCCGCCTACGCAGATGAGGATATCCGAGCCCCAATCCAGAAGGCTCGCCACGGAATTTTGCAGGCTTTCCAAATAACCAGCCGATGCGTTCTGGCCTCTTGATAACTCTGTGCTGGCTGACAGTTCTGCGCTTGCTAGTTTTTCTATCGGCAACCTCGACCACGAGGAGGGCGGCGAGTCACATCCAAATGGGCCGGCGCATACGGCGACATCATAAGATTGGAGACTGGGGACTAGCGAAATAATGGCTTCAGGTGCGAATCCCTTACCCGAAGCAGATCCTATGACAACTCCGATTTTCATGCCGCTCCTCTTTGTATTCCGCCTTTCTTTGTGCTTAATTACCTTTGTGCTTCATTCCTTTTGTGCATCAATCCCTTTGTGCTTCATTTTCCTTGTGTGCCATTGCCTTACGGCCTAAGCACGATTTTCAATGCCTCGCCCGAGGCAAGCATTTCGAATGCCTCTTTTCCGCGCTCCAGCGGGAAATTATGCGTGATTATCTTCGAAAACATCTCCTTATGCGCTTCTATCAAGGAGAGAGCTTCCTTGAAATGGTGGAGCGCATACCCAAAACTCCCTTTCAGAGAGACCTGTCGATAGTGGATCGAATAAGCATCGATGGCGACTATTTCGTCGCTCGAGAGCCCCGAGAACATCAAGACAGTGCCTGCGTCGGCTACAAACTTTATATATTCGCTTACGAGCTCTTTTTTGTTGACGGCGATGATGGCGATATCATAGATCCCTTTTTCCACCCGGCCTGCGCTGAGGCTTTCCACATGGTCAGCACCGCCAGGCTCGAAAGCTTCGATGCCCCATGAGGCGATTCTCTCTCTTCTCTGCGCGCTAGGCTCGACAACGGCAACCGGTATGCCTTTTGCCCTAAAAAGAAGCGCAAAGAGAGCGCCCATCGGCCCCGCCCCGACCACTAGAGCCCTGCTTGTCGGCTTTAGGTCGAGCTGTTCGAATCCATTTAGAACACAGGCAAGCGGCTCGACCAAGGTATAGACATCGTCTAGCTCTTTGATATGGAATACGCCTTGCTCGATATAATCCGATGCTATCCCCACCTTCTCGCAGAATGCGCCTCCTTCGACATAATGCTTGTTAGCGCATAGAGATCCCGCACCCCTCATGCAGACATCGCAAAAACCACATTCTGCATAAGGCGCAACTACCACCTTGTCGCCCGCAAGATAGCCGCATCCTATGGGAGCCTTCTCGACTAGGCCATAGAATTCGTGTCCCAATATCGCGGGAGGAGAAAAGAGATGATGTCCCTTCTGATAGGTCTTGAGATCGGTTCCGCAAATACCGCAGCCAAGAACTTTGATGATAAAATCCGAGCTTGGCTCCGGAACATCTTTCAGTTCGAGCTGTTTGATGCCAGTGTATACAAGTGCCTTCATGATTTATTTCCTTTTTGTGATTGGCCGATAGGCCCAATTTGACTTGCTTTTTGGTTTTTCTTTTTTATGGGCAAGCCCTCTGCGGATTGTCCGGATTGACCACGGAGAAGTCTTAGAATCGCGAGGGCAGTCTGCTCGTCCGTGACCAGATCGCTGATGAACCTCGCTTGTGCAGCCGCGACAATACCCGGAACCTTCAGCTCGCCCCCGGCCAGGCAGACCGACCGCTGTAGATTGGGCAAGTCTCTTATATCGTAAGCGAGCAAGTCGTATTCATGTTCGGAGTGAAAGATAGTCCCGTTTTCGTCGAAGAATTGGGCAAGAATATCGGCGCATGAAGAGCTTTTTTTGAGCTCTTCTTTGTATTTCTCTGGCAATTCGTCGAGGATGTTTATCGAAAAGGCAGGGGGAGTTCCCAACCCAAAAACAGCGGCCTCGACCTGCTTCCAGTATTCTTGGAGCGCCTGGATGCGATGCTCCTCGATATTGGAGAGCGCTCTGCCCTTTTCGCGCACCGACGATAGGTTGATGAACAGCCCCTTGGATTGAAAAGAACTGCTGAAACGGTCGATTATGGTGTTGATCTGCAAATTCGGGTTGGTATCGCCGGAAAGGCCGATGAGAGGTACGAAGAAGGTGCGCGTACTCTGTCCACTCTGATTGCTCTGTCCTTCACGATTGCTTTGTCGATCATAATCGCTCTGTCCAACATGGCGAGATAGAAGCATCGAGGTCTCATAGACGGTCTTGCCCCAGCCAATTCCCACGACATTGAAAGAAGGCAATAGTTCGCCAAGATAATCGGCTGCTCGCGTGGCTATCGCTCCGACAATTTCATCTCGATTGGCTGTCTTGGCTACCGGAACCACAAGGACTGACCTAAGTCCCATCATCTCGGCGAGAATCTCCGACAACTCTTCGCTTTGCTGACTCGCCGGAGGCACAAGCGTGATTCTTACCATACCCAGCGACTTGGCCTTCTCCAGGAGTCTCGAAATCTGCGAACGAGAAAAGCCTTCCTTGGCTGCTATTTCTTCTTGAGAAAGCCCATCCGCATAGTAATATCGGGCTATTCTATATATCGTGGAGATATCAGGCCCGGTTTTCATCGAAAATGCCATCCTCCTCTTAACCGCTCATCCTATAAAATGCCTATTCCGGCGGCGCCAATCTAAATCTCATAAAGGGCTAGCCAGTCAAATGCCTATTCTGACGAGCCATCATCAAAAAGGCGCTGCCAGCCAAGGGCCTATTCCAGCAACCCTATCCCAAAATCTCCCTCAAAGACCCAATCACTTCCAGAGGATCGTTTGCTTGGAAAATATTTCTGCCAAAGGCAAATCCACGCGCTCCGCAATCCACTGCATGCTTGGCTATGGTGCCGATATCGCTATCCTTTGGGCCGCCTGCAAGTATGGCTGGAACTGGGCAACATTCGATCACCTTCTCGAAGTCGTTTACATAGAAGACCTTCACTGCATCTGCCCCCAATTCGGCGGCAATTCTTGCGCCATGATATTGGACATCGAAAGTTGCGGTCTTGTCGAACTCCGCGGCGATTATTTCGACCACTACGGGAATGGAATATTGATGGAAAGCATCTATATCGGCCGCAAGAGGCTGTAGACTGCAATAATCCTCGCCACCTATCAAAGCCATCATGAGAACGGCATCCGCACCTACTGCCAGCGCCGTCTCAGGGCTCACATGATTGAGATGAGCCTGCGG
>JAAYWE010000294.1 GCA_012516755.1 Treponema sp. | reverse complement strand
TTGCGATGCACCCATCCATTGAGTACTACAGTTTTTCCTATGTGCGCGGCGCGAAGCTCGCCACAAGTGACCGTTCGCTGTTCGAATTGCATATTGCGCCTATTCTATATCGGGGCATAAACATGGGCAAGATGGACTATACATGAGTGTGCGGTTAATTTATGCGGGAATGGCTGTCTCTTTTTTGATGGCAAATTCCCATGTATAATAATTCAAAGCCATTTTTGGGTTTTGCAATTTTTATAAAATTCTGCAAAAGAGGAGGTATACGATGAAGAGATTCTTTGCATTCGGATTGATTCTGCTCATTCTAGTTCCAGCTGGCTTTGCAGCGCCAAAATCAAAAGTCAAGATAGCGCTGATAGTCGAATCCACGGTGGATGACAAGGGCTGGTGCCAATCGATGCACGATGCTATCACTGCGGTGCAGAAGAAATATGGTTCATCTCTAGTTGAATACAACTACAGCGAGAAGATGAAGCCCGTAGACGCAGGTTCTGCCGCCCGCCAGTATGTGGCAAAAGGTTTCGATATCATAATAGGACATGGGGATCATTATAATAATGTAATCCTCGAAATGGCCGAGGAATTTCCAAAGACGACCTTTGCATTCGGGACATCAGGGGAAATTGGTCCCAAAAATGTCTTTACCTACATGCCCCAAAGCGAAGAAACAGGCTATGTAAACGGCGTTATAGCTGGCTTAGTGACCAAGACAAACATAATAGGCATCGTAGGGCCAGTCGATGGTGGAGATGCAGCGCGCTATAATAGGGGCTTCATCCTTGGCGTGAGGTCTGTAAACCCCAAGGCACAAGTACAGGTTGCCTATACGGGCAGCTTTGGCGATTTCGTCAAGGCGGCCGAGCTCGCCCATACGCAGATAAAAGCAGGGGCAGATGTGCTAACCGGTTCTGCGCAGCAGGCGCTAGGTGCTCTCAGAGCAGTTGCAGAGTACAAAGACAAGGCCGTTTGGTGGCTTGGTCAGGACACAATGCAGTTAACGATTCCGGAGAGTTACAAGGTAATTGCGGCAGGTGGCTATGCTTATGAGCCTGTTGTCGAACTGTTTATAGATAAACGCCAGGCGGGTATTTTAGGCGGAGAATGCATACCTCTCAGTTTTACCAATGGTGGCTTTGTCTATCAGTTCAACGACAAAGTAGGGCCAATTCTTAGCCCAGAAGTCAGAAAAGCCGCAGAGAAAGCAAAGGCCGACATAACTAGCGGGAAATTAATCATTCCCTGGAAGGATGTAAAATAAATCGAATAGCGGTTCCATATTGTCATGAGCAAGCCGCATAGAATACTCTCCAGGGGTTCTGAATGACCAATACAAAAGACAAGATATATTCTTTAGAAGCAAAGGGTATTACCAAGCGTTTCCCGGGAGTTCTTGCCTGCGATTCAATCGATCTCAGTATTGGAGAAAACGAGATACTCGCCATAGTAGGAGAGAACGGCGCAGGCAAGACAACTCTCATGAATATTCTAATGGGGCTATATCAGCCGGATGAGGGCGAGATTCGCATCAATGGAAGAACGGTCCGTTTTCGCACGCCCAATGATGCCTTTGCGGCAGGGATCGGCATGGTTCATCAGAATTTTATGCTGGTACCGAACATGACTGTAGCGGAAAATGTAGCTCTTGGCTCCAGGGATTTCCATAAATTCCTAAGGCTCGACCTAGCCGGGGCGAAAAAACGCATAATAGAGGTATCCGAGCGCTTTGGCTTGCCTGTCCAGCCCGATACCTATGTTTGGCAGCTTTCGGTTGGTGAACAGCAGCGAGTGGAGCTTATCAAGACTCTTTGTTTTGGAGCTCGATTTCTCATTCTCGATGAACCGACAAGCGCGCTTACGCCTCAGGAAACCGAGGAGCTTATCGTTCTTCTCAAACGAATGGCTAAGGAGATGTCGATTATCTTTATTAGCCACAAGCTTGCCGAGGTTACCGCCCTTTCGGATAAGGTGGTAATTCTTCGCCATGGTAGAGTTGTCTTTTCGGGGACGACCTCGGAGCAGACCCCCTCGGGCCTTGCGGCGCTTATGACAGGACATGAGGTAGTTTTGCCCAAGAACGAGAGCAGCGAAGAATGTGGAGATGTATGTTT
>JAAYWE010000293.1 GCA_012516755.1 Treponema sp. | reverse complement strand
TTTAAAGCAGTTTCTGGAAAACAAATCTTCGCTGATTTCAATGGTGGCGAACTCACATCAGATGCAGGTTTACTTTTCCTGCGAGAGATAGAATCCAATATCGGCATCATCAAAGATGTCGCGAGCGTGCTGCCCGATAGTCGTCACTTGGGATATGTCAAACATTCGATGAGGGAAATGCTGACTCAACGGGTCTTTCAGATTGCGGCTGGTTATGAAGATGCCAATGATTCCAATTTCTTGCGACACGATCCGGTCTTAAAACTGGCCTGTAATCGGTTAGACGATGCCCTTGCCAGTCAATCAACCATGACTCGCTTTGAAAACGGCTTCGGCAAACTGACTCAATATCGGATCGCCAAAGCTTTTGTGGACAATTTCATACGCTCCTACAAAAAACCGCCCGAAGCCATTATACTCGATATTGACGATACGGAAGACAAGACCTATGGAGCCCAACAGTTAGTTTTATTCAATGCCTATCACAACAGTTACTGCTATATGCCGATTCACATTTATGAAGGCCAAAGCGGTAAACTCGTCACCACTATTTTGAGACCGGGTAAACGTCCATCCGGCCGAGAGACTCTGGCGATAATAAAACGCATCGTCAGACATATCCGGAAAGCCTGGCCGGAAGTGGGTATATTATTGCGGGGTGATTCGCACTATGCCTCTAAGGAAGTCATGGATTATTGTGAAGACAACGGTCTCTTTTATATCTTTGGCCTGACCACCCAACAGCCGATGGAGAAAACGACAGCCAAGTGCCGGAATGAAGCGGAAACGCTCTATAATTTGGAGAATAAACCGGTAAAATTATTTGGCGAATTCATGTACCAAGCCAGTAGTTGGCGTCAAGCCCGGCGGGTAATCTATAAAGCCGAACATAATGAAAAGGGGGATAATCTGCGGTTTATTATCACTAACCTGGAAAATCAAAACATTGGCATGGTTTACGGTGATATTTATTGTGGCCGCGGTAAAATGGAACTATTCATAAAAGAGCACAAATGCCATCTTTTTTCCGACCGCACCTCCTGCAGCAGTTTTATGACCAACCAGTTTCGTTTATTCCTGCACAGTATTGCCTATGTTCTGATGTATGCTTTGCGGGAAACATGTTTGCAGAACACGCAATTTGCCAAAGCTCAGTTTGATACAATTCGTCTCAAAATCCTGAAAATAGGCGCCCGCATAGTCCGAATGTCAACCAAGATTAAAATTCATTTACCTACCGCCTTTCCCTATCAGGATGATCTTTATCAACTATGGCAGAACTGCGTAACGTAAAAGCCAATTCGCATTATTGAAATATTCGCTATTTATTGAACTCTGGGGAGTAGTACGTCTTGAATTGTGTCATCTTCTATTTTCTCCCGATGCTCAAAGTTTTTAACGCCGCTTCTTGATCATATTTCCTGACTCACTTCGCAATTTCACCGATATTTTTTCATTCCGATGTATAAAATAACAAAACCGGATTTTATCAACAACTTTATATGGATTTATGAATTAAGCAGGCAAATAAAAGAATTGTTATGTTTTGTTATGATTCACTTGGAAATCGAAAATTATTAAGTTTGAAATAAGAGTCAAAAAGAAAGGAAATCAAGATGAATCAGAATCGAATCCAACATGCCGCCAGTAAAAAGTCGAGATTCTCAGAGAACACTTAGAGAACCAGGTCTCTATCAGTGAGATTGCTCGTCGCTACGGAATCAATCCCAGCCCGTTACATATATGAAAGAAGCAGTTATTTGAAGGCGCTGTTGAAACATTTGGTCGTCAGCATGAAAAACCGAGACTGGGCAATCTGCCAGGATAGGACAATTAGAGAAAAAGATTAA
>JAAYWE010000292.1 GCA_012516755.1 Treponema sp. | reverse complement strand
TTTTCGATCCATTTCAACGTCTCGATAATGCGAAAGCTTTTTCCGGTACAGGAATTGGCCTTGCTTCGGTAAAGAGCATTATTCACCGCCATGGCGGAGAGATTTGGGCTGAGAGTGCTGTAGGCAAAGGCAGCACTTTCTATTTTACATTAGAGTAATGACAATTTCAGATCAGCAGATGGAGAATTGTATGAACAAGTCATTGCGAGTGCTTTTGATAGAAGATTCTGAAGATGATACCCTTTTGATCCTGCGCGAATTGCGTAAGGGTGGCTATTTTCCAGTGCATGAGCGCGCAGAGACAGAATCCGCAATGAGATCAGCTCTCTCTTCTCAGAAATGGGATATAATCCTCTCGGATTATAACTTGCCGGAATTCTGTGCCGACGAAGCGCTATCCATTTTTAGGGAAAGTGGCATAGAAGCGCCTTTTATAATTGTTTCCGGAGCTATCGGGGAAGAAAAAGCGGTTCAACTTATGAAGGCGGGTGCCAATGATTATATCATGAAAAATAATCTCAGGCGCCTTATTCCCGCAATTGAGCGCGAACTTAAGGAATCCGAGGATAGAAAATCGCGAAGATTGGCTGAGGATTCTTATAGAAAATCTGATTTTGTCGTCAATGCCTCGCGCGATATTATGGCCTTGATCAATAAATCCGGAATCTGCGAGACTGTCAATAGCAGTCTTTGCAAGATTTTTGGGAAAGAAGAACAAAAAGAAATTGTCGGCCATCCAGTAAGTGATGTGTGGGGCAATGAGGTCTATGAGCAAAAAATAAAACCCTACCTGGAACGCTGTCAGAATGGAGAGGAGATCAATACCGAAGATTGGTTCGATATAGAAGGGATGGGTAGCCAATGTTTCGAAATCAACTATATCCCTTATAGGGACAACAATGGAGTTGTTACCCATACCATAATGGCGGCTCACAATATCACAAATCGAAAAACAGCCGAACAAGATCTGGATACGAGCTATCGAAATCTTCAAAAGACATTGGAGGGAATCGTTAAAGCGCTTTCTGCCTTGGTAGAAATGCGCGATCCGTATACGGCCGGGCACCAAAACCGGGTTGCCAGGATTGCCAGAGCTATCGCAGAGGAACTTGATTTGTCAGAAGATGCTGTTCAAGGTATCTGGGTTGCATCGCTCATCCATGATATTGGGAAAATCCGTGTGCCTGCTGACATTCTAAGTAGACCAGGCCATCTATCAAGTGTAGAGTTTGAACTCATCAAAGAACATCCCCGAACAGGTTATGAAATACTGCGAGAGATAGATTTCCCATGGCCTGTTGCTGAAATTGTCCTGCAACACCATGAGAGGATAGATGGATCTGGCTATCCACAGGGGCTCAAGGGGGAGGACATCTTGTTTGCAAGCAGAATCATAGGCGTTGCCGATGTCGTCGAAGCTATGACTTATCACCGCCCGTATAGAGAAGCACTTGGAAAGGATGCAGCGCTCGATGAGATCAGGCAAAACAAAGGGATCTTGTATGATCCTCTTGTCGTGGAAACCTGCGTTAAGGTTTTTATGGAAAAAGGCTTAACACTGGATTGATTTCTCCTGATCACCACTATTCGTATCCAAATGCCGGTGATAGGTGCATCTCGACCATGCACACATAACAACTATTTGCACAGACAAATTATGTGCGGAGGCCGACAGCTTTCGCTGCGGATGTTATATCTTTAAGCCCATTGCCTGTGAGCATCACGACAATGCGAGCCTTTGGATCGAGCTCTGAGCGCACCTTCATAAATCCCGCAAAGGCGCAGGCACTCGAAGGCTCTGCGAAGAGGCCAGATAGTCTTGCGACATAGGTCTGAGCCTTAAGGATTTCCTCATCCGAGACAACAACGGCCCGACCACCATGCTTCTTTAGCTTGTATAGAGTAAAATAACCATTTCGCGGTACATCGACCGCAATCGAATCGGCAATAGTGTGCGATGGACGCGCTTCGAAACTGCCCGTTGCAAGGGCTCGGGCAATTGCGCTCGAGCCTTCGGCCTGAGCTGCCCATACTATTGGCATTCGATTGATCCAACCCAGGCGCAGGAGGTCTTCGAAACCACGGATAATGCCAGATAGAATTACGCCATCTCCCGTGGGTACAAAGACATGGTCAGGTGCAAGATAAGCCGGAAAGCCGGAAACTTGAAGCTCATCATCTTGGCTTAGATTCGTGTTGATACCCTGTTTTCTTGCGCTATCTTCAGCCTTTGCGAGGTCTTTGGCTATTTCGAAGCTTGCGGTTTTCTTGCCCTCTATAGTCAGTGGATTATATCCAGTATTGCGCGAAAGCATACCGCTTGATCTGGAGTATTCGAGCGACTCTTCAAAAGCGAGGTCGTATGTGCCATCGACCTCGATCAGCTCTGCGCCATACTGC
>JAAYWE010000039.1 GCA_012516755.1 Treponema sp. | reverse complement strand
TCTCTTCAGTGTAGTAACATCGCTTACGGTAGCACAACTTGTCATCACAAGAATACTGATAAGTATGACACTAGCCTTTTTCATACAACAAACCTCCAGATATATATATATATGATATTTTTCGCGCTCAATTTTAGGCATTGTCAATCGTTGAGAATGTAAAATACCGGATTCAGGCGCTTTTTATTATAGCCTTTTCTTTCATACTGCCTTGTTTTCCAGCCAACTCTTATAAGCCCTTATCTCCCGCTCAATCTTCGAGCTAGTTTCTTTGATGATTCTTCCGCGGAAATAGGCAGCAGGCAGGTTGACAAGTGAGCCAACGAAGCCTTTTCCGTTCATCTTATAGATGATTCTCATGATATAACATCTTCTTATTCGATCCGAATCTTATTCGAGTAATTATTATCGATGTTCATTTCGTCCGGTATGTTGCTTATCTGCCTCCAATGATACGATCTGATTGTTGAAGAAGTATGCAAGCGCTTTCCAGGTTTGCTTTTACATCTTCTCGCCTTGCTTGTTCAACCTCACGACCAACTTAGTGAAGAAATCATCCTTCATTTATACATGTATTCTATTATCTATCAAGGTGTCGAGTCCCTCCCTCGTTGTCTTATAGTCTTCAGACTTCTGTCTTACAGACATCGATCCATTTCTCTGCGCTTGCGATCTCTTCCAGCTCTTGGCATGTCATCTCTATTGCCGAATTGCTGCTCCCGCAGGCAGGATACACAGTGGTAAATCTCTTGAGAGAGACATCCAAATACACTCGTACATTCTCATTGATCCCGAATGGACATACTCCGCCGATGTTGTGGCCGATATACCGTTCGACCAGATCTTTATCGATCATCTTTGCCTTTGTACCGAAAAGTTGTCGGTATTTTCTATTGTCGATTTTTGCGTCTCCGGCAGCGACAATCAATATGGCAGAGTCATCGACCATAAAGGCCAATGTTTTGGCGATTCTCGCTTGCTCAATACCAAGCGCCTTAGCTGCCAGTTCCACCGTTGCGCTCGATTCATCCAGCTCTCTTACCTGTTCGTCTTTGTTCCACTTTTTTAGGTGTTCTTTTGCCCTTTCTAGACTCATAGATCAGTATCTCTCCTGATTGCGATTTTTACGCCGTCGTCAATGGGCAGTATCGCGCTCATGACTCGGTCTTCATGTATCAAAAGGTTGTTGAGCTCCTTTATATAAGGTATTTCTCAAGGTCTTTCTTTATCATCTTTCCGATTTCGCTATGCGTCACCTTAGTGAGATCATGCCGGCTCTCGAAAAAGAAGGGCATCATAATCAAGTTTAGCCTGGGTTTCTGGACAACAAAGAGCCCGTTGTTGGAGCCATTTTGCGTACCCGTCTTCATCTATTCGATAATCTCGGCTTCCATGCCCAGCCGGGATGCGGAATAAATCTCGAGGATAAGGCAATTGCAGGATTTTATCTCGATATAGTTCTTGAACACAAGCGAGGTCTTTTGCATGGTAACGGTTAAGTTCACTCGGCGCCGACGACCGACCTTACGAGAAGCCCGACAAGGAAGGATAAGAATGCTACGCCAAGGCTAATGCCGGCCATCTCGAGGAAACGTGGCTTGAAGGCCTCGCTCCTGGCCACCGATACGTAAAAGTTGAAGCCTGCAATGATGCCGACGGCGATAAGGAGGGTTATCCCGAGGCTAGCGTAGATCCAGAAGCCGGTCTGTGGCACGATGAGATAGGGCAGCACCAGAAGTATGACCGTTATGAGGTAGGCTCCTCCCGTGTAGAGGGCTGCCTTTTTCGCCTTAGGATCGTTGTCGGCCTTGGAGGCAAGATAGTTCGAGGCCGCCATGGACAGGGCGGCCGCTATGCCCGTTATGATACCGCTGACCGCGACGAGCTTCCCCTTCTGGAATGCAAAGGTCAGGCCCGCCAGAGTGCCCGTCAGCTCCACCAGAGCATCGTTCAAGCCAAGGACGATAGATCCGACATACGAGAGTCGCTCCTCGTCGATCATAGCAAGCAGAGCATCCTCGTGCTGTTCCTCTTCTTCGCCCATTTTTTTGGCGCCAGGATGAATGGAAGCCACGCGGGCATAGTCGGCCGCTGTTACCTCTTCGCCCTTTTCGAGGAGTTTGAGTGTAAAGGTCAAACCGAGGACCTTGGCCAGCAGGGTGAAAAACATGATTCGCCCTCTGCTGGGAGCGACTTCCTGTCCCGAGATGCTCTTCCAGAATGCGTAATGTCGTTTTTCCGCCTCGGCCATGTCGAAGAGGACAGCAGCATTGTGCTCATCCTTGCATTCTTTTGCCAGTTTTTCGTAGAGAAGAGAGCCGGTGATTTCCTCGCCCTGAAAGCGAAGAACATCGTTCAGTAGTTTTTCATCAGATTGATTGTTCATGACATACACTCCTCACAATGTTGCAATTAATCATACTTCATCAGCCCTTAAGACTCCAGAGTCGGAAGGGTGGCGAAACTCCGATCGATTGAAAAACCTGGTGAGAGATCACGGCCTCTTATACAATTTACTTTGATTCCGAGCCATTACTTTGTGTCACATCTCGACCATATGATGGGTTCTGACTCAGACCTGAATCATAAGGATAAGGTCTAAGTCGTCAGACTCTTGCTATGCATGAACTCTTGCGTCCGCTAGCTGTTTCTAAAGAGCCTATATGTATTGATGGCTTTGTCAGTTTTGATGGCTCTCAGTACTTTACTGATAATATTACCATGCGGAGATAGCACCAATTCCAATACAGGATCATCGCAATTCGTATATTCTCCGAAAATCGGCGCCCGTAGCTAGGTTGTTGTGGAAGTGAGGAAGCCGTTTTCCGGGGATACGGGGATAGCCTTGCGCCCTAGCAGGAAGTCGGGCTCAGGAACTATAAGTCAGGGGCCAATTTGATGTTTCTATATGCTTTTCCTGGCTACATGGATTCGGAGAACTGAACACGTACCCCGTCTGGGTCCAACACATAGAAAAATCTTATATGTTCATTTGGTCGAAAAGGACCGCTCTCGACATCTATCTTTTTCGAAGCGACGAATTCGAGCGTGGCATCCAGTGAATCAACTGCGAATCCAAGGGAGATTCTGTTTCCTGTCACGACAGCCGCATGAGGATTTTCAATGAGTTCAATGTTTGTATCGCCATCTCCAAGAAACACAATGTTACCATGGGCTCCAGAGAGTTGCCTAACGATAGGCAATCCTACTATATCACAATAGAATGCAAGGGAACGTTCCAGATCTTTTACGATAATTGTAGTCCAACAATATCTCATTCTTTTAGTCCTCCCATTCCAAGGATACTCGGTGCTCCCACAGTAGGGCAACCATGATACATTTGAAAGAGGAAAGAATCCGGCTAGATTGCATCGCAAGAATCTAGGCTAGGCCGTACTCTCGACACTCTACCTCAAGATGGGAATCAGGATTTTTCTCAACAACCGCAGGCTCTCCGCAAATTATGGTGCGAACCTCAAGGCTATCTTTAAGAGACTCATCCTTGGTAGAGTACCTTTTTCGATTCTGGGCATGGCTAGTGGGAGAATAGGGGTATATTCTCTGAGAATACTGACTATTCGAATGAAAATGTGCACCGCGCACTCGATTATTTCCTCGAATAGAATCCAGCGCTCCTTCAGCATCTACACGAAGCTCTGACAGCTCATTATAAGAGAGATACGGCCTACTATAGTATGATTTGACGAACTACTGCTTTGAGATTCGAGTGTCTCTTTTTGCTTCATGAAGTGCGAATCGATGCATCTTGATAAGCTCAATGGAGACTATTCCCAATGATCTTTTTAGCAGCAAATTGCGAAAAAGTCTGGACAAAATCCAGCCTGTACTCCTCTCTAACGAAAATCACATCAAAACTTATTTCCTCATCTGCTTTATATCTTTAATGTTCATGTGCCTTAAGGTGATTTTCGTTATTCCGATTTCTGGAATGATCTCAACGCCAATAGTTCTTGTTTTTCCTATTAAAAGTTTATCATCTCATTCAGCATTTGATGGTACTCAATAGCGCAAAAATGAATCAGAGTCCAATGCCAATCCATAATCCATATATGATCCCCATGTTATGAAAAACTGTGATTTAGCAATTCTCTTTGTCTTTCATTCCCATTGACAGTCAAATTCGGATTATGCGTTATCTTATGATTCCTTATGGGCGCTGACGGATTTGAACCGCCGACCTACTGGGTGTAAAGCGATATGTTAATAAAGAATTGCATTGCATCCAATGGAAAACATACGCTTTCCAATTAACGGTATAATATATATATATTGGAATTTGTCAATGTATAGAATTGCATGTAATTGCATCGGCATGAATGGCCAATACATCAAAATTATCGGTACCACCCCTGTAGTACCATGTGAAAACTGGCCGTGAACTAGCAATTCAGCGGTTAGATAAGTACATGATGACTGTATACTTTTTGTATACACCTTTGCGATTGCCTATTCCGGTACACGTGTGCGCGGTGTACTGCTGTAAATTTGCCCGCAGATAGCTCAAGGATGCTCACTATTGCACGCGCTTGCGATATGGCTATAATTCCCATCAATACCAGCACATAACGCTTATGTAAAGGCCATGCTCAAGCGCATGGAATTGCTGAAGCCGAAAGCTGATAACAACAAAGGCGGGTGGAAGGGAAATCAAGATTATGCAACCCCTTTTCTGTAAATTTCAGTTAAAGCAGGTCGATCGTCAGACTCCGGCAAGTAACGTTTTTCGCTCTGCCATTGATCGTTTTGCTCGATCAACATGGAAGCGGCGAGGCGGAGCAAGCTGTCTGCATTCGGGAATACCCCGACTACCTTTGTCCGCCTGTTGATCTCTTTCATCTGGCGTTCTGCCAGATTCGATGTCCGCAGTTTCCTCCTGTGATTTTGGGGTATTGAAAAGACACTTAGCCCTTCCCGAATGTTTTCATCCGCCCACGCGGCAAGGCGAGGGTTGGTTTTCTGATACTTGTCTACAAGCTGCTTTAGATAGCGCTCGGCGTTCTCCCTGTCGGGCGCATTGAACACCTTGCGGATGTCGTTGGTAACGACCGGGATATCGTCTTTCCGAGAGACATATGCACGAGCATTCTGTTGCAAGTGGAACTGACAACCCTGCCAGAGTATGCCGGGGAATACCGCATTGATAGCCGCGCGGAGCCCCACATGGTCGTCGCTGGTTATCATCTGCAGCCCGTGCATGCCGCGGCGGATGAGCCCTTCGAGGAAGTTGCGCCAGTTGATTTCGGCTTCGCTCCCAGCGACCGCAGTGTCCAAAATGTGCCGATTGCCGTTGTAATCTACGCCTATTGCCACGAGAAGGGCTTGTTTGACGACTGAAGCGTCTTCACGGACCGACTCGTATGTTGCATCAAGTACAAGATACTGGATCTGTCCTAAGGGCAGAGCTCTCCAGGCAGAGACCTCTTTGTCCAGTTCCTTACCCAGGCGGCTTACCTGTGAGGAGCTTACTTCGGTACCGCACAGGATCTCGACGATATCCGATACGCGGCGAGTACTTACGCCTTTGACATACATTTCAGCTATTGCCAGCTTGAGGGCACGCTCGCTGCGAATCCCCTTTTCGATGCAGCTAGGGTAGAACTCAAAACCCCGTACTTGCGGGATTTTCAGTAATACCTTGCCTGTTGCCAGTGCGAGCGTTTTATCCTTGAAGCCATTGGCGTATCCGGTACGTCCCCCCGTCCGCTCGTAAGGTTCGGCATTCAATACTTTCGCTCGCTCGAGCTTCATGGCCTCATTGATTACCTTCTCGATAACGCGGGAAAATTTGTTGTCTCCATTCGCCGCCAACATCTGGATAACATCCTCTAAAAGTGTATACTCTGTTTCGTAGGCCATCGGGTTCTCCTTATGGTTTGTTTAGTCACTCACCATTTGAGCCCGATCGGCCTGCTTTTTTCAACCCAATTTACAGAAAAAATTGTACACTAACCAGCAAGGTAAAGATACTTTCACCCGAGAGTGTTATTGAAGAATACAAATTCTATTTACAGGATTCTTTGAGGCAATATGAATAATAATTAGGTGAAGAAGGTAAATGAAGGATGATAATCTATATCGATAGACAACTGTCCGGTTTATAGTACACATTATTTGATATTATTATTTCAGGGGAGGGTAAAAGATTTAAGAAAAAAATATCAACGGCAACACCGGCGCACTGAAATTATTGTGAAGATTAATGCAATCTAATATTTATAGTTGGGAAAGAATGATATGGATAAGAGTGTTTTGGAAAGATATAAATATTTGAAGTCTATTGTTTCAGAGAGAAAAGAGCAATTTGACAGACTAATCAGTTTTATTGAAAAAGAAACCACTTGGCTTACTGCACCTGCAAGTACTAAATATCATCTTTGCAAAGAGGGAGGGCTTTTAGAGCACTCTATAAATGTTGCTGAAACAATACTTAAAGTAAAGGCTGCCATTGCTCCGGAAATTACAGATGAAAGTTGTGTGATTGTGGCTCTATTGCATGATTTAGGCAAAGTGGGTATGCCTGGGAATCCCCAGTATATTAGAAATGAACCTTCCGAAAAGCAGAAAATGTATGGGTACAAACCGGATTATCCATATCGTTTTAATTCCGAACTTACATATTTAAGTGTTCCGGTCAGGAGTATATACCTGGCTCTCAAATATATCAGCCTTACAGAGGAAGAAGTCCAGGCGATTGTTTATCATGATGGACAGTATGTAGAAGATAACCGTTCTTGTGCTACACATGAAAAACCACTTACACTGCTTTTACAATATGCAGATAGTTGGAGCGGGTTTGTAATTGAGAAGAGGTGATTTTATGAAGTTTGGTATGAGAAAACCAAGTATTAGAAAGAGTATTGCAGCAAGAACAAGCGTAAAAAGATATATACGTCATAGCTTAGGCTTGAAAGCACCAAGGGGCTGGGGCTGGCTTACGAACCCCAAAAAGGCTGCGTATAATAGGATCTATAACAAAACTACTTTTAGTATGTTCGATCTTTTCAAGATTTTTAAAAATAAGTAATTAGTTCTATATTATTGTGTGTTAAGCAGGGGGTGATAATTTGATACAAGCTGTACTTGGTGGTAAATCGTTAGGTTACGAGTATACGGAGGATATCTTGACCTCAACGATTTTTGGTTTGTTAAAATACTTAAGGTCAGATATGGTATTGATTCCCTTTATTGAGTCAGCTTTTTTATATGACAAGGAAAGAACTACACTTTGGGAAAAACTAAATATTGAAGGAATTGAGCTGAGGTGTTACCGGGAAGTGGAGTATATATTCTGGGCCTGGAATCAAAATTATGGAGAGCCGGATTTAATCCTTATTTTCAGAGATCATGTACATGGCCTTGACGATTTACTTCTTGTTGTTGAAGCGAAATTCAAATCCGGGAAGAGTGGAATAGATGAAAACGATCAATTAGCGCGTTATTTCGAAGCAATAAATTCTGACATAGAGAATTTTACAGAATCATCAGTCTCCAGCTTTAGGGGCAAAAAGGGCTATATTATTTATTTAACTGAAGCTGAAGCATATTCTGATATTATGGCAACTACTCAATTAATACAGAGTAAACATAATGAAATAAAAGAAAACGTATTTCATCTCAGATGGCATCAATTGTACAAGACACTTGAGAAAATGTACCCATACTTTTCATCATATGAAATAGATATAGTATTTGATCTGATGAAATACATGGAAAAGTTGGGGTTACGTGATTTCTCGGGGATATCTTTACCGGATGAGTCTTTGAGTTCAGCGTTTTCATTACCGTATCCGATTTTTTACAATGATGGTAAGTGTATTATGGAGAAGAATACTTATTTTGATCAATTGAGCAACTTAAATATTAGAATAGATAAAAATATCTTTTATAGGGGGAGTCAGTATGAGTGATATTCAAAAAGGTCAGCAAATTACATCAGCTTTTCAATATATTCAACAGGTTTTTAAGGAATGCCAGCGATTAATATTTAAGATTGATAACCAGCTGGCTCCTGAATGGAGTAACCTGTATGGCAATAGGATTACGAAAGATGTAAGTGCAAGCTTGCAGGAGCCTGAAAGATGGCTGCCAGAAGCTATTTTCCGTGTTTATCAAAGCGGCAAAGAAAAAATGGTTAATAAATGCATTACAATTACTTTTTGGGGAGATGAAGTTGAGCAGCCAATTATTACTGTCGGGAAGATTATATACTCTGACATAGATAAAAGGGATCATTGGGATTTATGGAATATCTGGTTTTCCTGGAACGATGTGAATGAAGGCAATAAATATGAATTAGATGGAAAGGTTAATAACTTCCGATCCGAAGAATGCAAGTATATTGATGAAGCGTACATTTTTAGTTTACCACTTATTAGCATTACAGATGATGAAATCTTGATGGAAAAGATAATTAAACCGTTGAAAGAGATTTAATTTCTATAGGGGAAGGTGAGGTTGGATGGAACTAACAGATAATATTAGGGCTGTTCTTAAGTTCTATTCTTCTCTTGGTAAGAGTGAAGCATTTTGTAAATTGAAGCATTATAATGGAAATACAGAAGAATATATTTATTCCCGGCTGGAGAGAGCAGCCTTTGACCAGCGCGATGGAAACAATGTTGCTACCTTTTCAAGATATGCTATATGGGCAGATGATGTAAGGTATCTTATAAAAAGTGCCATGGAAGCGATTAGTCATCAGGACACAGAAAAAGCTACCGAGGAACTTACACTTGCATTGAATGCAATGGGTGCATTTGTTGATATACAGAATATGTTTGACGCTCAGCCAGGAAGAATGCAATTTGAGAAACCTGAAGATATTTTAAAGGAGTATGAGGAGTTTAAAAATCACAAATAGTAATTGTATGACACCATATAAAAGATTAAAGGATTTCTCAATTATTTGAGCAAGCTTTGACAAATTTCAACATAGCTTTTAGTATATAATAGTAAGTGTGATCAAAATAAATATAATCGATAAAGGCAAACTTGTTGAAAGACAAGGACGCAAAGCCTCGGGTCTAAAGCGGTTTACCGCTATGATGGCCGGGTTGCCGGAACTAAGTTGCTTTAGGCTCATTGGTGTTTTATAACATCCGTGAGCCTTTATGTATATAACCTGTATTACTTATAGTAACGACTTCGAGCCATTATGACTATGATTTGCCGGAAAGGTGTTTGCAAGTTTGCCAAGGAATCCTGAAAGGATGTGGTGAGTTTGTTGCCGGTTAAAGTTGTAATGGCTGATGATGAACCTGGAGTAATGCTGT
Source organism: Treponema sp. (assembly GCA_012516755.1). GTDB lineage: Bacteria > Spirochaetota > Spirochaetia > Treponematales > Rectinemataceae > Rectinema. The sequence goes on along the minus strand of JAAYWE010000039.1, from coordinate 1,245 downwards.
TACTCTGCTCGATTCTTAGTAAGCTTGAAAGGGCTCTGGTTATAGGAGCAGCAGATAATGCTAAAGATGCAATAGCACTTGTAAGAGAGCATAACCCGGATTTAGCTTTTCTGGATATTGAGTTACCTGATATTAAAGGAATAGAGTTAGCTGAGAGGCTGAGAGAAATAAAGCCGGATTTAGCAATAGTATTTATAACCGCACATCAGGAATATTCTCTTGATGCATTCAAACTGTATGCTTTCGATTACATATTAAAGCCAATTGATGAGGAAAGAGTAAAATCTACTTTTCAGCGCATATATAAGATGCTGGAAATATCAAAAAAGAGTAATACTTTTCCAAATACGGAGACCTGCAGAATTTCAATAAAACTGATAGGAACTGTCATTTCGGGATTTTTGCGGTTTTGGGTCAAAATTCGGTTTTTTCCCCGAACTATGACTTTTTACAGCCCGAACAACTGATCCAATCACAATTTTTCGGCAACGCCGACTGGGCGAAGTATAATCCCAGTCAGTTTGTGCCGTAAAGCCCTGATTTGCGCCAATCTGACAAAGTTCCAAGGTATACCTCCCCCGAAGCTGTATAAGCAACGATTTTGAGGTGTTATCATGTTCCGCATAACCTTCGTTTTTGGGTATTATACCGACACCAGAGCAAGCTCAGGAGGTGAACGAGCACAGACGGCCACTGGATGCTCCCGTTCCTGCTGCTTTGCCCAGGTAATAATCTTGGCAAGCTCCTTGGGATCCTCGATTATCGCCACAACCGACATTATCCCCTGGCACTTCGGGCACACGAAAGGATCGACCTCGTAGACTTTTTGTAACAACCGTGCCCAGCTTTGCCGCCGCAGCTTAGACCAAGCATCGGGAGCTTGGTCAGTTTCCTCGCTTTCTTGCGGCGATTTCTGCACAATCAGAGACTTGTCAGGATGCCTTTTTTGCCAACCCTCGGGTGCAAGGCGGTTAATACTGGGACGTTCTTGCCACTGCTTACGAACTTTTCCTGCATATACCCCATAACGACGAACCAGTTGCACTCTTCGCGGTGGTAAATGGGCCACAAGCTGGTCAACGAATTCAAAACCCTTGAAGGTCTCTGTTTTTCCTTTGTAGAAACCCTTAGGTGCAGCTGTCCAGAATACGGTGTCGGAAGCTGGATCATACTGGATTTTTTCTGCACAGGTAGCGCCGCGAACGACATACTGACCGAGGGCTTCTCGATCAGCCTTGCTGAATA
>JAAYWE010000291.1 GCA_012516755.1 Treponema sp. | reverse complement strand
GATCGATGTTCTTATTGTGATTTTTTCTCTGTGCCTCTGATCAAAGATCCAACTTTCTCTACAATCGAATATGAAATCTCCTATGTGCAAGCAACGCTTATGAATATTCAGAATTGGTCGAAACTGTTTGGAGCAGGGCCTTTTTCGACAATATACCTGGGTGGGGGAACGCCATCGGTTATTGATAGACGAGCACTCAAAATACTCATAGACGACCTTGAACAATTTGTGGATACAGATTGCGAGTGGACCATCGAAGCTAATCCAGATAGTCTTGATAAGGCCTTGCTCGACATGCTCGCCGGAACTGGAGTGAATCGTATCTCCCTTGGAATTCAGACTCTCTCAGAAGAAGAATGGCCTATTTTGCGACGAGTAGGCTCTATAGATGAGGCGGTGCAAGCCATAGAACTCCTTTGCGAGTATCCATTTGAGTTATCAGTGGATCTATTGATGGGTATTCCCAATAAGACAAACAAAGGGCGGCAAGGCCACAGTTCCATTATGAACTCACTTGAATACCTCATAGGCCGAGTTTCACACCTTTCTATATATGACTTAACACTGGAGAAAGGGACATTGATTGAAAGCCAAGTCTCTTCTGGAAAATTAATTATGCCCGATTCTGATGAATTAGCCGAAGAGCGTGATAAGGTCGATTTATATTTAGAAGGCCAGGGATTTCATCGATATGAGGTTTCGAATTATGCGAAACCCGGTCATGAATGCAGGCATAATGCCGTATATTGGAATATGGAGCCCTATCTTGGAGTAGGAAGTGGAGGAGTGAGCACGATCCAATACCCCATGTGTGAAGAAAGCCAGGAATTGGGCACTATTATCAGAATCACAGAGACAAGAGACATAAGCGCATATATCGAAGCCCCAATGGAGATTCCTAAAGATATAGAGATAATCGATAAAAAAACCGCTCTGTTCGAGTTTCTAATGATGGGTTTCCGGACATCGCGAGGAATAGATCTAAAAAGAATTAAATCTCTCTTTGGAATAGACGTTGAGGAGTGCATACCTTCTGCCCTCAAGCGATGGAATAGCGAAATAGTAAGAAATGGAGATTTTGTTGCCCTTAGACCGGACAATTTTGATATACTCAATCGATTTCTCGTTGAATGTCTAGAAGAACTCGATTTATGAGGTTTTGGTATGGCTATTTTCCAGTATGCAGTGATTTCATCGATTTTGCATGACGAGCCTCAGAAAAAGCAGTTGCTTAGTGTTTTCGAGGATAAACTTCAGAGATTCGGAGGCGAATTACACACGCTTGAATCTAATATGATTCATCCAAGAAACTCTGAGCTGCCGCTTTTCATGCTCGTACTGACAGGTGGAACTGAGTCTGAAGCCATGAGCTTGATTTCTAGAGAAAGAATGCTCGATCTCAGAATGCCCATAGTGTTATTGGCTCATCCATCGCATAACTCTCTGCCCGCTTGTCTCGAGATTCTTGCAAAAGTTAAACAAGAGGGTGGGAAAGGGTTGATTCTTCAAGCCGATTCTTCAGGAGCATTCGACGCTGAAGAGCTAGAGGACATAATTGCCGTCTGTAAGAGCAGAATTACAATGCGAAGCTGCCAAATCGGTGTAATAGGTAGACCTTCGGACTGGCTCATCGCCTCGAGTCAGGATTTGCATGCAGCTATGAACTCATGGGGTGTAAGGCTTGTCGAGATTCCTTTAGAAGAACTTGTGCGGAATATCGAAGAGATACGCTCCAGCTCCTGTGGAGTTCCAGTAATCGAGGATTTTCAGGAAAAGGCCGAATTCTATGCTGAACCGAGCAATGATGATATTCTAAAGTCAATACAGATATTGCAGGCCTTAAGGATTCTTGTAGATAAATATAGACTTTCCTCACTTACTCTGCGCTGTTTCGATCTCATTCTCAAAGATCGGAGCACAGGATGTCTTGCTCTGTCCCAGCTTGCTGATGAGGGAATCGATGCAGGTTGCGAAGGCGATATTCCATCGATCATAGGCTTAAGCTGGATACGTTCTTTGACAGGACAGATTGGATGGATGGCCAATCCATCTCATATCATTGCAAAGAAAGGAGAAGACTCAGCCGAAATGCTGATAGCGCACTGCACGGCGCCTCGCTCAATTCTATCCAGATATGCGCTGCGCAGCCATTTCGAATCAGGGCTTGGGGTTGCAATATCAGGAATCCTGCCCAAGGAAGAAGTGACACTTTTCAGAATAGGGGGGAAGTATCTTGATAAACTCTGGTATTCTCCGGCTCGAATCATAGCAAGTCCGCGCGACGAAGGCTTATGCAGAACGCAAGCTTTGATAAATCTCCCTAATGAAAAAGCTCAAGAGCTGCTTATAAATCCGCTGGGGAATCACATTGTCATGGTTAGAGGCAATTGGACCAGAAGGATTTCGATCTCTGCACAACTTTAGGCTTTCGGCTATTACCTATACAAAAAAGTCATAGTTTGGTCGAATGCGCTCGGCGAAGCCCTCCTGGAAAGATATATTAGCGCTTTTTTCCGTACCAATGGTGCTTGGCGGACCATGACCGGGAAAAATAAGGGTGCTTTCCGGAAGACAAAATAGTTTTTGCTTAATGCGGGCAATAAGCGCATTGGTATTGAAAACACTATTTGTTTTTCCAATAACGCCCGCATGGAGCACATCGCCGGTAAAAAGAAAATACCCTTCCATGAGAAATACAATTGAATCCTGAGAATGGCCGGGCACCGCTATTGCGGTTATATCAAAGCCTGCTTCGCTAAATGCATCTCCGTCCCTCAGTTTCCTGCACTGAAATCCAAGCAATTTTGCATCAGAAGCATAAATAGTCGGACTATAGATCTTCATGATAGTAGATAATCCATTCACATGATGAATATGGTCATGGGTGACGAGTATGCCGCAGAGATCGAGCTCGTTTTGCTCGATTCTTTCGATCATAGTCGGAGTGATCTCTGAAGGATCTACTATTATAGCCTTCTTTAAAGATTCATTTACAATTGTGTATATATTCGAAAAGCCATAGACCGAATAATGATGGTAAATCTTCATAGATAGAGATGCTCCAGATCTCGGACAGCCTCAGCAATATTCGATCTTGAGAAGCTGACATTTTGCTCTTTAGAAGGAATATAAAAGGCTCTCTTGAAATCGCAATTGTCAATATTGACAGTATTCATGTCGCACATTATGAATCGAGAGTTATACAAATTCGAACCCGCAAATGTACAATCCACTATGACAGAGCCATTGAAGCATGATTGGATGAGTTCGGAATTTTCAAAGCTACAGTCCATAAAAGAACATTTCCCAAAGGAACAAAAATCTACATCGGCGCCAGAAAGGTCACAAGAGAAGAAGCTAGAACTATCAAAGAAACATAAATGGAATGAAGCTCCTGTAAACAGTGAATGCTGAATCCTTGCGTTTCTAAAAGAGCAACCAACGAAACGATAGCGAGAAAAATCGAGACCCATAAGAAATGCATTATCGAAGACCCTATTAAGAAGAATGTTTTTGCTTTGCAGCTCCTGCATGGCCTTCTTCATGCGCTCAGGATAGTCCTGCAAGTGATAATAGCACAGGTTTTCTAGTGAGAAAGCAGGCAAGCTACAGTCTTCTATTGAGCAAGCAGAAACCTTGAACATGATTATAGCCTATATGATCCTGCGAGGATTCTCAAGACTAAAAAACCAAAGCCCAAAAGTAGATATAAGAGGCTGCAGCTATTCCTATTGATTTCAAGCGCTTGTCAGCATTTCGCTTACAATGTAGAATTTTTGATATGTGCTATAAATGCGGTTCTTATTTAGCCTATGATTATAGGCCAGGATTCAATGATACCTGTGATATATGCGGAAAAGACCTGCACGCGTGCCTGATGTGTCGTTTTTATACACCAGGTGCTCATTGGGACTGCCGAGAAACAATAGAGGAGCTTGTGCAAGATAAAGAAAAACGAAATCATTGTGAATTTTTTATGGTCTCTGAGAAATATCTCGAAAAAGGGGAAACCGCAGATTCAAAGCAGGATGATGACGCAAAGAGAAGATTCAATGCCCTGTTTGGTGAATAGATATCTAAGGAGAAATGAACGGTGCGCATCTGCGTATTTGATTCAGGCATAGGGGGATTGCCTTTCGTCCAGGCTGTGAATCGGGAGTTTCCCTTCTTAGAAATAGATTATGTGGCTGATGATGCAGGCTTCCCGTATGGAACAAAGTCACCTGAGATGATCCGCGATATACTCTTTGAACGATTTAGGAGAATTCGGGCAAGGATTGATCCCGAAGTCCTCATACTTTCATGTATGACGGCTGTTCAAATAGGACTAAAGGAGCTTCAGGCAGCTCATAGAACATTACAAATAATTGGCGCCATACCTCCTATCGCAGAGGCAGCGAATGAATCACAGACTCATCGAATAGCGTTACTTGCCACCTCTCGTACTACCGAGGATTCTTTCCTTGATTATTTGATAGCTAGAGATGCTCCTGATTGTGAAGTTATCAGAATTCCTGCTCAAGATCTGATCGAGTATGCGGAACAACGTCTTCCTTTTGCATCTAAGCTTTCCGCACAGACAATGGTAGCTCCTTATATAAATTATGCGCTCAAGGAAGGAACAGATCGAATTGTATTGGCCAGCAGCCAATTTATCCTTCTCGAAGATTCTATTACTAATCAATTGAATGAACTACAAGCTTTCAATGTCAAATGTCTGGATCCGAGGGGGAAAGTGATTTGCTCTCTCCAAAAGCTCATTCCTGATAAAGAGCATAGTGAAGGCCAATTCGTAAAGCCAAGATTCTATCTCACCGGGGATCAAGGTGCCAACCCTTCTTTAATTGCATGGTCAGAAAGATTCAATTGTTCCAAACCACAGCTTCTATGAATGGCAATAGTAAGGAATCCACGGTTTTAGGAGTTGTTGTCTCGTTTAGCAATCGAAATGCAAAAGTCAGATGCAGTGATGGGAATATTTTGACATGCTCCCTCAAAGGCAAAATAACCGATTCATCATTCCAAGGCTACAAAAGTCCTGTTGCTGGCGACCATGTATCGGTAATCCCCATATCGAAACAGAATGGAGTCATAGAATCCATTTTTGAGAGGAAAAGTGAATTAAGTCGCTATAACGAAAAAGGGGAAACAAAACAGGTTTTAGCAGCTAATATCGACCTTGTTGTATGCATAGCCAGTACAAGAGCACCTCCTTTTAGACCTCGATTTATCGATAGGGTGGGTGTGATGGCTGAATATTGTGGTCTGCCTTTTCTAATAGTTTGCAACAAGATCGACTTAGGTCTGGATGTTTCTATCGAATCTCGTCTCGCTGCATTCCAGAAACTCGGCTATGGAGTGGTCAAGAGCAGTGTTCGGGATTCTATAGGAATCGATGAACTTCGGACGAGCCTCCTTGGAAAAACTTCGGTCTTTATAGGGCAATCCGGTACTGGAAAATCGAGCATCATAAATTGTCTAATTCCGGGAGCAGATCAGCGAATAGCCGAGATCTCGGACAAACATAAGAGAGGAAAGCACACTACAACCCTCTCAGCCATGGTTTCTTCGTCAAACGGCGATATTGACATAATCGATACTCCGGGTATTCGCAGGCTTGCGATACGAAATATCGAACCGGATGATCTTGGATTCTATTTTCCTGATATGGTTCCATTTCTGGGGCTCTGTGAGTTTGGTGCTTCCTGTACACATAGATATGAGTTGCACTGCTTTGTGAAACAAGCCGTACAAGAAGGGATCATACATCATGACCGTTATGAGAGCTATCTCAGAATGCGTGCGGAATTAGAAGAAACAAGAAATACAAAGACAAACGAGTCCAGGAAGCCACTCAGGTCTGCTACATATAAATTCGAGGATGAAGAATGGTGACTAATCAGCATAGCCTTGCGCTCCTAGACTTTTATCGACTGCGTGATCGCTTGGAAGAATACTGTTTTTCTCACGAAGGACGGGCGCTCTTGAATAGTACCTTGCCCTGTTCTCAGGAAAATTCAGTAAAGAGACTTAAGAAGGACTTGTCGCTGCTTGTTGAAGGACTCAACGAAAAAGAGATTCCTTCGTTTCCCTTTCCAAACATCGAGAATCCCATAATAAAAGCAGCCAAAGAAGGCACCGTTCTCGAAGCTGAGGAGCTTTTCGCTATTGGGCTCTGGGTAAAATCTTATCATCAGCTTTTTTCTTTTCTGCGGCGAATTCTTGACTCTTTTATTGAAGAATCAAAAGAAGTTAGCGCAGAAAACTCCATGGATGGCGAGATCCGGCAAGAAGATTCCATAAATGACGAATCTTGGGCAGAGTGGGGAATTGAGAATATTGTGTATTCGGCCCCTGCCTTGAGCCAAGTTACACAGATGATATTTGCAGTCATTACCGAAGATGGTGAAATAAAGGATTTGCCCCGGCTAAAGGCTCTAAATCTGGCAATTCAAAGAACCCAGGCCGAAAATTTGCACATAATCAATCGATATCTCTCTGATCCTTCGCTTCAAGATGCTTTGCAATCGAACATAGCTACCGAACGCGATAATCGAGTCGTAATAGCAATCAAAGCTAATTTCAAGGGAAGAATAAAGGGAATCGTACACGAATTTTCTTCGACAGGTCAAACAATCTTTATAGAGCCTATTGAACTTGTTGAACGAAATAATAAGCTTCTTGAGCTTGAGTCTAAACTCAATGAAGAGATAAGGGTTATTCTTAGAGAAACAACCGCTGCACTCAGGCATTTTTTGCCTATCCTAATGCGAGCAAGAGGATTCTTGGCTGCCGCGGATGCTCGCTTTGCGCGGGCTATTCAGGTCAAGAGAGAGGGTCTTGCTATAGCAGGTCATCTTGAACATGGTATACATCTTTATCAAGCCAAACACCCCTTACTTGGGAAAAAGGTCGTTCCCATAGATGTGGATATTCCAGATGATTCAAGAATTCTCATAATCACTGGTCCTAACACAGGAGGAAAGACAGTCTCTCTAAAAACGATTGGCCTTCTTGCGCTTTTGAATCAGTATGGTGCCGGCATACCAGCATTATCAACTTCAGCATTTGCAGTTTTTGATACAATTCTCGCAGATATAGGCGACGAACAATCCATCGACCAGTCATTATCTACATTTTCAGGACATATGAAAGTTATTTCTGAGATAATATCTTCAGCTACCGATCGTAGCCTTGTATTGCTGGATGAATTGGGAGCGGGAACGGATCCTGAAGAAGGTTGTGCAATAGCAATGGCTCTGCTGGATTATTTATACCGATTGCAATGTTTCGCAATAGTCAGCACCCATCATGGAGTCCTTAAGAATTATGGATATACTAAACCTGGCTGCCTGAATGCCTCTATGGAATTCGATGCAGAGAGTCTTAGCCCGACGTACAAGATGATAATGGGCGTTCCGGGAGAAAGCAGGGCTCTCGAAATTGCTGGCCAGATTGGCTTGCCAATGGAAATTGTCGATATAGCCAAGAGCTATCTCGAAGATGAGCGATCAGATTATTCTATGATTATTCATTCTTTGGGAGAAAAACAGAGAGAGCTAGAGAAGCTTGAACTGGAAAAGAAAAAGCAACTAGAGAAAGTACTTGAGTTACGCCGCAAGGTCGACCTTGAGAATCTCAGAATTCGGCGAAGAGAACTGGAACTCAGGAGACAGGGAATTGCTGAGCTCAAACATTTTATGAATGAATCTAGAAGGATTTTCGAAAATATTGTGCGAGAGTTGAGAGAAAATGGCAAGAAAGATGGGGATACATCCGCAGGACGAGAATTCTTGAAAGAAATCTCAGACGAAATTCATCGACAAAGCGAGACGCTTGAGAGTTTTGCACAAGAAACCAATAGAATTGAACGCTCGCTAAAACCTGAAATGCAAGGCAATATAGGAATAGACATCGAAAAAATGAAATTCGGAGATACCGTAATATTCCACAATAGAGAAGCTGTTTTCCTTCGAAAGCTTGATAAAAAGAATGCACTTGTACAAATAGGTTCTCTTCGAGTCCCAATTGAAGTCGAATCTCTTAGTCTTCCCAAAACGATGGATAGATTCGATAAAGCCGCAAAGCCTGACTATCAGATTGAACTCGCTTCTGATTCCATGGGAAGGAATGCACCAGTAGCCGAACTCGATGTACGTGGCATGAGACTTTCAGAGGCTCTAGATTTGTTAGAGCACCAGATCGATGCTGCAAGTCTCGCTGGTGTTAGCAGTTTTTCCATAATTCATGGAACCGGAGAAGGTATTCTCTCTAGGGGTATTCATGAGTGGTTGAAGAAGCAGATTTCAGTTGCAGATTACTATTTTGCCAGGCCAGAAGATGGAGGTTTTGGGAAAACCTGGATCCATCTAAAAGAATAAGATCAAGTTCGCTGGTCTCAATGAAATTTCACTGTTTAGTTTCTGGAAATTGACATAGCCTGTGTTTTGCTACCTTTTTTTGTCAATTGACACCAATTTGTGCAACATGATATCGTTATTTGGTTTCTCAAAGCCAAAGGAGTTTTCATGTCTGGACATAGCAAATGGGCGAGTATTAAGCATAAGAAGGGAGCACTTGATGCTAAGAGGGGGCAGCTTTTTACAAAGCTGATCAAGGAGATTTCGATTGCGGCTCGCATGGGGGGAGGCGATATCGAAGGTAATCCACGCCTTCGTACAGCAGTACTAAAAGCTAGGGCTGCGAACATGCCTAAAGACAATATCGATCGAGCCATAAAAAAGGGTACCGGCGAACTTGAAGGTTCTATCTATGAAGAGCTATTCTACGAAGCTTATACCCAGGGCGGCGGGGCAATGCTAATCGAAGTTTTGACCGATAATAAGAATCGAGCAGCTGCAGAAATACGAAATATAATCACGAGATCGGGTGCCAATTTAGGAACTACCGGATCGGTCGCATACCTTTTTAAGCGCAAGGGCATCCTGACTTATGATAGCGAAAAGTATACCGAGGATCAGATAATGGAAGCTGCCCTCGAGGCAGGAGCAGATGATGTGGTCAGCGAGGATGGGACCATTTCAGTATATACTGATCCCTCATCTTTTGAGGATGTATTAAATGTTATGAACGACAAAGGCTTCGAAACACTGGGAGCAGAAATATCAATGCTGCCCGACTCTTATATAACTGTCGATCTGGAGACAGCCCAGAAAATACAAAAGCTCATCGACAAACTGGAAGAAAATGAAGATGTACAAAGCGTCTATCACAACATCGAGATGCCCGAGCTCGAGGAATGATCGGTGCTTTGGATTCTCGAAGTTCTCTAGTAGCTATTGGAATCGATCCTGGCATAGCAGCTGTTGGGTATGGCCTTGTCAGAACTCTGGAAGGAAGACTCTCTCTGGTAACTTATGGTTGTATTGAAACGGAATCGGACGAACCTATTGGTAAGAGACTGACTTATATATTTGAAGAGATTAGGAAACTTCTTGGACAATACGCTCCCGATATTGGTGGTATCGAGGAGCTTTATTTTTTTAGAAATGTCTCCTCGGCTTTTCCCGTGGCAGAAGCTCGAGGCGTTATTAGACTTGCTTTCGAAAAGACAGGCATAGCCCTAAAGGAATATAGTCCAAATGCTATCAAAAAAGCGGTGACAGGCTCTTCGAGGGCTAGTAAAAGCCAGGTTCAGGAGATGGTCAAGATCCTCTTAGGTATGTCTCAGATACCTACCCCCGATCATGCTTCGGATGCTCTTGCCGCGGCTATTTGTACATTGCATTCCATTGGTCCTGCAGGCTATACTCTCTAACATGTTTAACAGAATAAAGGGTGTATTTAGCGGCCACGAGGATGAAGCCCTTCACATATCAACCGGTGCCCTGGAATGGGAAATATTAGTTCCAATCCGGGATCCGTCCTTTTACAATCACACAGGAGAAGAAATAGAGCTTTTTACATGGTTACATCACTACGAAGACGCAATGCGCTTATATGGTTTTTTTTCGGCATTGGAACGCAAGCTATTTCTAGATCTGCAAAAAGTTGAAGGGATTGGTCCTCGCCAGGCCTTCAAGATTTTGCAGGGTATAGCGCCGCGCTCCCTAGTCACCATGTTAGATAGTGGTGATCTAGCTTCTCTGCAAAAAATACCGGGCATCGGTCCAAAGACAGCCCAAAAAATGATGCTCGCACTAAAAGGAAAGTTGATCACTCAAGAGGAGGCTTCTGCCGTTATTTCCGGTTCCCAAGGACGCTTTAGGGATGTGGTTCGCGCTCTGGTTGAGATGGGCTTTGAACGAAAAGAAGTCGAGCGCGTAACAGCTCAGCTGGCTTCATCTTTAGAAGATAGTCCTGAAGCGGAAAAAGAATTGTTCAAAAGGGCGCTTCTTGAGCTGTCCGCTGGAGCTGGAGCATGAGTCCTTCAACAATAGATAACGCATCTTCATGCAGTCCAATGAATCCCCTCTATAATCCGGCTGAAGATGACAAGGAAGCCTCTTTGCGGCCGCGTTACCTCGCTGAATTTCAGGGTCAACAGAGGATTAAAGACAATCTGCTCATTTTTATCAAGGCTGCACGTGATAGAGGTGAAGCCCTCGATCATTTATTTTTAATGGGACCTCCCGGCCTTGGCAAGACGACTCTCGCTCTTGTAGTAGCATCGGAAATGGGTGTTGATTTCAAACCTACAAGCGCGCCTGCTATTGAGAAGCCAAAAGATCTGGCTGGCATTTTGACTAGTCTTAGACCTGGCGGTGTTCTGTTCATCGATGAAATCCATAGGCTCAAGCCATCAATTGAGGAGATGCTCTACATAGCTATGGAAGATTTTGAGCTCGACTGGATTATCGGACAAGGCCCTGCGGCTCGCACAGTCAGGATTCCTATTCCACAATTCACTCTTGTAGGAGCGACGACCAAGGCAGGCATGGTATCGGCTCCACTTTCAAGCCGTTTTGGAATATCTCTGCGTTTTGACTATTATTCTCCTCAAGAATTGGCAAGTGTTATCCGCCGTTCTTCGAATATTCTCGATATAAAAATCAATGAAGATGCTATTGAACTGCTTTCAGGAACTAGTAGAGGGACACCGCGCATCGCCAACAGATTGCTGCGGCGCATGCGGGATTTTGCCCAGGTACGAGGGGAAGGTATTATCACGAGAGATATCACTCTAGATGGGCTTGAAAGACTCGAGGTGGATTATCTTGGCCTCGAACGTCTTGATCGAGAAATTCTTAAGACAATAATCTTGAAGTATGGAGGCGGTCCTGTAGGTGCTGAAACTCTCGCTGTCTCTGTTAGCGAGAGCATTGAGAGCCTTGAAGATTATTACGAACCCTATTTAATTCAGATAGGTATGCTAGCCCGCACGCCTAGAGGAAGAGTTGCAACTCAAACAGCTTACCGGCATCTCGGAATAGAAAGACCTAATGAAAACGGACAGTTTCGATTTTGATCTGCCGGAGCATTTAATCGCACAATATCCCACCGAGCAGCGCGGTAGATCGCGCCTTTTGGTTTTGGATCGCAAAACCGGAAACACCATTGATTCCATGGTGGAAGACATAGTTTCCTTTATTGAACCAGGTACTCTGATGGTGTTTAACGACTCGAAAGTGCGAAAAGCCAGACTATACGGAACATGTGAACAGACAGGGACAATTGTAGAGTTTGTCTTTCTCTCCCCATGGAAACAGGATGACCCAACAAGCCTTGGCGACTCATCATCCGATCATGAAAGCCAAGGCGACCTTGTAAAAACTTGTAAGCCGATATCGACCGTCTCGCGACTATGGCGAGCCATATGCAATAAATCGAAACAGCAGAAGATTGGCCGTTCGTATATGTTTCCAGGGCAGCTGAGAGGTTCAATTATCGAGGATAGGGGACATGAAAAAACAATTGAATTTTCTTTTATCGTGGGCGATGAATATTTTGATCGCAATGGACATGTTCCTCTGCCTCCTTACATAAAACGAGAAGATACAAGCGATGATGAACTGCGATATCAGACTGTCTATGCAAAACATACTGGTTCTGCCGCAAGCCCTACGGCTGGATTACATTTTACGCCTCAACTACTTGACGAGCTTTCTCGTAAAGGGATCGAAATCGAATACCTTACCCTCCATATCGGATTGGGCACTTTTCAACCCGTAAGAGCTGATAATGTCGAAGATCACCAAATGCATGAAGAATGGTTCGATATCTCGCTCGAAGCTGCAGATAAAATAAATCTAGCTTTAAGCGAAGGAAGAAAAGTACTAGCAGTAGGAACCACTTCTATGCGGGCTTTGGAATCAGCCTGGTATGGTGGAAAAGTCAAGCATGGGAATTTTTCTACCAGGATTTTTATCTATCCAGGTTATGAATTCCATGTGGTCGATAGCCTTTTTACCAATTTTCATACTCCAAAATCTACCCTGCTCATGTTGGTGTCTGCTTTTGCAGGAAGAGAAAAGATCTTGGAGTGCTATCGTCTGGCCATAGAAAAAAATTACCGCTTTTTCAGCTATGGTGATGCTATGCTAATTCTATAATCCTTTTTCGGAAATAATGAAAATATGCCAAATCTATTATTCAAGGCAATTGAGAACTAGATTCAGCACTCAAAGCCAAGAAAGGCAAAAACGATAGATTCTATTTGCCGCTGTACCGATTCGATATCTTTACTACCATCGATGCGCTCTATGCGCCAACCTTTATTGGAAAGACGATAAGCCATCCTCTCATACATTGTCTGCACTCTTCTTTGGAATTCGAGCGTCTCATAGATTTCTTTCTTTAATCGAGAACGAATGCGCGCGATACAGATTTCCGGATCTACTTCAAATAGGAGCGTCAAGCCAGGGGCTGGAAAAGCGCTATTCAATAACCAAGGCAATCTATGTCCGCATGTTGTTCCTTGATAAGCGAGACTAGATAGAACATATCTATCTGAGATAACCAGTGAACCGCTCTTGAGACTTTCCATGATGCCATTTTTACCATATAGATGCTCATTTCGATCCGCAGCGAACAGATGCGCAACTGTGGTGGGAACAACCATATCTTCACCAGAGAGGATGGTGCGTATCAGTTGGCCAATATGATTCATGGTGGGTTCTGCCGTAACCATACAGGAAAATCCTCTAGCAATGAGGGTTTCTCCCAGTAAGCGAACCTGGGTCGTTGTTCCGGCGCCATCGATTCCTTCGATGACAATGAAACGATTTTTGAGCTCGTCTGTGTTATATGTAGGCATATTATGCTAGTATATAGGCGACTTTAGATTTTGTCATTCAGGGTTCGCATTGAATGAGGACGAAAAAATCCGTAATAGTGATCGTCATATTTTCTCTTGCACTCGCCATCTGGGGCAGCATCGTGATTGCCGATCTAGTGCAGCGCGAAGTGCAGATACTGGCCATTAAGGCTTTGGATAGGCTACAGTCGGCAGTTGTCGATGCCACTGGCCTAATCCTGAAATATGACAATTTAGACATAGAGTCTCTAAACCGATTTTCCATGCATGGCATTGCGCTTATTCGTTCAGATGCTGCAGAACATAATGGTAACAAGCCTTCATCTTATTCGGAGTTCTATCCTTCCTCAGAAAGATCAAATTATGAAGAACAACCGCCGCTGCGAATCAAAAAACTATCAATCAGGATAAGCATTTGGGCTTTATTTTCAGGTCATAACAATGAAGCCGTGAGGGATATCACGGTAGATGATGTCCAGATTTCTCTTTATTTGCCCAATGATGAATACATCATAAAAAAGATACTGGAGAATTTCGTTTCAGGAAAAGCAGAAAGCGTTCCACATTTTGAACTCTCAATTGGGCCAGTGCGCGCTGAAGTGCGAGAGATTGCAAAGAGCTCCAACGCTTCTATGGATAATAATGTGATTAATGAAGGAAGCCTGACCATAGAGTCTCTCCAGTTTTCGAGCCTAACTGATTCTCCTGTAATCATAGCGCCTTCAGTGATTTTGAAGACTAGTGGTCTTCTTGGTTTACCGAAGGACTTGAATGCAGAATTTGGCCTTAGAGGAAGTGGAAATGCCAATTTATCCGATATCGATATGAACATAGATCTTGAGGCAAGTTCTACGGGCTGGCACATTATGCCTCAAAAACTTCTGCTGGAGAAGCGAGGTAAGAGGATAGAGTGTAAGAAGTCAGGAGGGGGTATAGAATTATCGGGTAGTTATGAGGGGGGGGTATG
>JAAYWE010000290.1 GCA_012516755.1 Treponema sp. | reverse complement strand
CTTCAAGATGTTCTTCTGATGAAGCAGCATAATATCAACGCTGTCCGTACTTCGCACTATCCCAATCATCCCTATTTTCTCGAGTTGTGCGATTATTTTGGCCTTTATGTCATAGACGAAACCGATCTCGAGACCCATGGATTCGAGTGGATCGATGAGAGCACAAGGCTTGTGAACGATCCTGAATACAATCCCATATATAAGACCGCAGGAGAATGGCAATAGATATGGCACTGATGCAATTTCGATTACAGATAGACAAGGTTTTGGATTAGCGATAATTTCCGAAAAGCCAATCGAATTCTCTTATCATGATTATGATGTAGATGCATTGGAAAAAGCGTGTTATGATCATGAAATTGCTCATACTGCTTATTGTATTCTGAATCTAGATTTTGCGCAAAATGGTATCGGCAGCAATTCATGTGGTCAAGATCAGCTTCCTCCATATAGATTGAAGCCTCAGGAATTCGATCTAGGCCTTGAATTCTACGCACTCGATCCGGAAACTTCGTTTCTGGCAAATGCAAAATCTATTGGAGAATCTTGAAAAAATGGATCTCGATATTTCGAAAACGCCTTGGTCGGCTTTTGGTGCGCGTTTCTCTGTTGCGATCGGAAAAGATGATTCGGTCTATTTGAAGGATATCGGAGGGGGAGACGAGATTCCGAGTGAGCTATTCTCGATGAAGCTTCTCTTGGGCAAAGAAGGGCTCGATCAAAAAGAAGAACTCGAACAAGTGATAGAGGCAAATGAGAACGAATGCCGGATTCGCGCTAAGAATTCGCCTGATCGCTATGTTCTTCTGAAATTCCTGTTTTCCGATGTAATAAGTATTGAATGCTGTGATATACGTCTTAGGCTGGAAATGCATAAATCAAGCCATGATTTCATTCAGGAGAAGGCTAAGGGGATATTCATAATTCAGAGTTGCGCAAAAGATCATGTCTACGAACTCGACTTGAGAGATGCAGTTTATAATGTAGAGGCCCCATGGGGAAGGGCCGGCAATGAATATATTCGGATCGATATTATCAAAGGAGTAGGCAGTATTCGAGAGTATGCCTTGGTTCCTTGTGAATCGGACACCAAAAACACCCAATTTATCGACTTTACCCAATGGAATCAGAATTATACCTACACAGGGCTTGAATCTCGATATTGTAAGGCTAGAGATCTGGCATCATATATCCTTTGGTCCGCTTTTGTGAGGCCTGAGGGAAAGCTCACGCGCAACTCTGTATATAGCTCCAAGAATTGGATGACGAATATCTGGAGCTGGGACAACTGTTTTTGCGCGCTTGCGATGGTGGAAAGCATGCCCGACCTTGCTTTAGACCAATTATTGGTGTTCGCTGATAACCAGCATGAAGCTGGTGCCTATCCTGATTGCATCAACGATCGCTTCTCGTTATTCAGCTTTTGCAAGCCTCCCATTCATGGATGGACTTTGCTTGAAATGATAAAGAGAAATCCAACCATACTTCAGTCTTCCAGCGAAAGCATTGAATATCTTTACAAGTCGATTTCCGAATCGACCAATTTCTGGCTCAGATTTCGCAGATTGCCTTCTGGAGCCATTATCTATCGACATGGCAATGATTCTGGCTGGGACAATGCAACGCTGTTTATGCAGGGAGGACCTGTCGAATCTCCTGATCTATACGCGTATCTCTCACGACAGTGTGATTCTCTTGCCGAGATATCGCGTATTCTGGAGCATGGTATCGAAGAAGCGCAGAACTGGACATTTTTAGCAGAATCGTTGGCTGAATCGATGCTGAATCGCCTTTGGGACGATAATGGGTTCTTTGCACGAAAAGGCCTCTTGGGAGAAAGAATAGAACATAGAGACTCTTTTCTTCTTCGCTTGCCGATAGTTGCGAACAAGCGCTTGCCAGAAGAAGTAATCAAAAAGCTCATTTCAGATATTTCGGATGAAAGTAGATTTTTGACACCTTTTGGCTTGGCTACCGAATCATTGGATTCTTCTTTTATGGAGCCTCATGGATACTGGAGAGGCCCGATATGGGCGCCGGTGAATTACCTTGTATTCGATGCACTTAGGCTGCTAGGAGAATTGAACTTGGCGAATAGAATTGCGCAACGGTTTGTCGATCTATGTGCACAGAAGGGAATGGCTGAGAACTTCGACCCTATCCATGGTGAGGGATTGGACGATCCAGCTTTCGCTTGGACATCAGCGGTCTTTCTTCTTTTTCTCAAAGAGAGTATATGAAAGGGCATAGGGAATTAGCCCTGGAGTCGAGCTAGTTCTGCTTAGAGGAATTCAATACCATGAATAAGACCGCAATTCGAGCTGATTTATTGCTTTTGCTGACGGCAATTATCTGGGGTTTTGCATTTGTTGCCCAGCGAGTGGGAATGAATTATGTGGGGCCTTTTACTTTCAATGCGATTCGCTTTGCGTTGGGGAGCGTTTCATTGCTTCCATTGATAATGTATGCCCGCAAACGTAATCGCAAAAATGGATCGAGAGGCTTGGATAGTTCTGAGGAATTGGACAGGTCTGGGGAAGCTGGATGCGAGCAGAGGAGCATGCTGAATGAAGACCAAACTCGCGCAACTAGCAAGCAAAAGCTCTTCTTGTCTGGTTCTTTTGTAGCGGGGAGTTTTCTTTTTATTGCTGCTTCTTTGCAGCAGATAGGCATTCAATACACAACGGCAGGAAAAGCGGGGTTTCTGACTGGACTATATGTGGTGCTGGTCCCAATCGTGGGAATGGTTTGGGGAAGATCTACAGGTTTGCCCACCTGGGTTGGGGCTATTCTTGCACTAGTAGGTATTTATACTCTGAGCGCACCAGATAAGCTTGGAAGAGTCAACTCAGGTGATATTTTCGTTCTGATAAGCGCTTTTTTCTGGACATTTCATGTATTGGTTATAGACAACTTGGCCAAGCGATTGGATCCAGTCGAGCTGGCCGCCGGCCAGTTTGCCTGGTGCTCGGTTTTTTCTTTCGCAGCTGCAATGATTTTTGAGAAAATATCGCCTAATGCCGTCTTAGATGCGCTGGTTCCTATTCTATATGGTGGGTTGGGATCTGTAGGAGTAGGTTATACTCTTCAGGTATTGGCTCAAAGAGATGCACCGCCAGCTCATTCATCGATCATAATGTGTCTGGAAGGAGTATTCGCTACCCTTGGGGGTATACTTCTTTTATCAGAAAGTCCGAGCTTGCGCACAATGCTTGGGTCGGTCCTTATGCTGCTTGGAATGCTAGCGACACAATGGGATGTGATTTTCTCCGGTCGATCAAAGCAAGCATAGTACTGTTCTTGAGTGATAAAACAATGACAAATAGCAGCGCACAAAGAACATAATTTGCAGGATCGGCAAAACAAGTATCGATGAAGAAAGCTTAGCTTAGATGAGCGATATGAAGACCATATCCAGTCAGGGTTTTTCCGGGCTTGCTTCCATGCCCCCGAATAGCTAGTCTATAAGATATGAAGATGTTTTCCAAGAAGCAGAATAATGCCGAACCCAACACAGTATGCAGAGCTTCTTCCGAAGTTGGTGAAGGCGTGGCTTTTGAGCAGAGTGTGTTCGAAAAAAAGGCCTCACGCGAAAGTGCGCAATCAAACAACGAAAAAGCAAAAGCTGCAAAACCTAAGCACCATGCTTCCAAGCTGCCATTTAGCGGTGTCTCGGTGGAAACTGCTGGGCTTCCACCAGGCACTCCACACTACATTGGCGATATAGAGCCTACATTAGCGAGTTATTCATTATATTCCTACGATGAGACAAGCGCTGTAATGAGTATTCCGGATGATATAAGCGAGCTTCTGGCTCTCATCGATCTAGATGTGGTGAATTGGATCAACATCAACGGGCTTTCGGGAGGAATCGTTGAAAAGCTCTGTGGCATGCTGCACATTCACCCACTGGTAATCGAAGATATTTTGAATACAGAACATAGGCCAAAGCTCGAAAACTATGATGATTATCTTTTTCTGATAACAAAGATGATAACAGCTCACGAAGACGGCTCGGTTGAATACGACCAGGTCAGTTTTATCCTCAAAGGCAAATTGCTGATTTCCTTTCAGGAAAGGCCGGGCGATTGCTTTAAGGCTGTGCGCGACCGGATAATGTCTGGAGCAGGGAGGCTGCGAAAGCATGGCGCGGATTATCTGCTGTACGCGCTATTGGACTCGATTGTCGATAATTACTTTATTGTGCTAGAAATGTTAGGAGATATGCTCGAGCGATTCGAGGAGGCGTCCGATTCCGAAAGCGACCAGGAGTTTTTTCATGGCATTCAGCAATTAAAGCGGGAATTTTCAAGGATGCGTCGAATCATCTGGCCTGTTCGCGATTCTATCGCCGCGCTTTCTCGTACGGAATCCATCCAGATGGATGTCTCTCTATCTCCTTATTTGCGTGATCTTTATGAGAATACAGTGCAGGCAATTGAGGCGCTCGAGTCATACCGAGAGCATGCCACTTCAATGATAGAATTGCATCTGAGCCAGGTAAATACAAATATGTCGCGAGTAATGACACTACTCACAATATTGTCGGCTATTTTCATTCCGATAACTTTCATAGCAGGTATCTATGGAATGAACTTTGCCTATATGCCCGAATTGAACAAACCCTGGGGATATCCCGCTGCTCTATTGCTTATGGCCGCAGTGGTAATAGCGGAGTTGATCTATTTCAAGAAGAAAAAATGGATGTGAAATCCCGGGCTCTTCTAATTAGGTGAGGGTTCGCGGAAATAGGGAGCTTCTCCCTCTGGAAGGCCAAGAACCTCGAGCCCATCGAAATCACAGTTTGCATTCCTTATTCTAATTCCGCGCGCTTGCATTTCAGGCAAGCCTTCGAACATTTCAGATTCTGATGGAGCAACAATATCATTTCTGCTGAGCTCGATCCTGCAGTTGCGCATGCGTAGGTTCTCTATTGGAGATTCTGGCAAGCCAATAATGAATCCAGCGGAGGCGCGGCATTCTTGGGCTCTTAGGTTGCTTATTTCGATGTCATGGATGTGGGGAGTAAGAGCATCAACAGGCTGGTGTTCCAGCGAAAAGAGCTTCGAGCATTCCTCTAGTTTAGCTCCGCAGCGATAATACATGTTTATAGCAACTGGGCATAGTGCTCGTTTCATATGCAGGTCGGAGAATCTAAGCCTGCTGACCGTCCCTCCTCTACCTCGCCTGGTCTTAATCCGAACACCTCGGTCTGTTCCGTCGAAGGAGCAATCGCTTACAAGGATCTCATAGATCCCTCCTGCTGTTTCGCTGCCTATGACAACACCGCCATGTCCTTGCTTAAAATGACAATCGCGAATTACAATGCGCTCTGAAGACTTTCCTTCGCTAATTCCCTGTTCTCCTGAGCCCGCCTTAACTGCAAGACAATCGTCTCCAACGTCGATTGTGGAACCTGTTACCAAGATGTCTTTGCATGAGTCAATATCGATACCATCCGTATTTGGCGCATCAGAAGGGTTATGTATTGAGATATTGCGAATGCTTATGCGATTCGAGAATACAGGATGAATTGTCCAAAATGGGGAGTTTTGGAACTTGAGGCCTTCGATAGCGACATCCGAACACCCGAAAAATTGGACTAGTGGAGGTCGCAAAAATTGAATTTCTCTGCCCCCACCTCCTGAGGGCTGGCCACCATTAAATTTATTAAGCTCTGCCAGCTCTGTTTCGAAGGATTCAAGGGGTTTGTTCTGTCCTTTTCTCTTTTTGCGCCTCAGGGCTTCCCACCAGGGCTGACCATTTCCATCGATGGTTCCTTCACCTTTGAGTTCTATGTTCTTGGCTCCTCTTGCAAATATAAGAGGGTGCAAGCCATAGCAGACAACCCCTTCCCAGCGAGTGAGAACTGGAGGATAACGGTTTATGTCGGAAACGAAGCTCAATGTAGTGTTCTTGCCAATTTCTAAGCTGATATTGCTTAGAAGTTCTATCGGACCTGTGAGATATGCGCTGCCCATTATTCTGAGCGTTCCGCCGCCTGTCTCGCTTAAGGCAGCCATCGCATCGGCAAATGCCTTTGAGTTGTCTGTGCATCCGTCGTCGATCCCGCCAAATTCTTCGATATCCACTATCATTTAGTTTCCTCTTCTATAATTGAGATTTATAGAGGAGTTTTGAAGAGTCTTCAATTGCGTATGTTGGCTGTTAATTGGACTTTTCTGTCTTTTTGTAAGCAAAAAAGAATAAAATGTTGACAACTCCCATAAGATGAGCTCACAATCGATAAAGAATGCAGGGACATTATCAAAGAATAGCTTTTCTTCTTGCATCTGCACATACTGGTGCTGCGCGAGGTCTATGGCCAGAACTCATAGCTAGCGCTCAATCTCACCGTTGCATTCTCTTTGTGCTGCCGGGTGGAAGGCTAGATGCCGTTAGCGGCTTTGAGTACATGAGGAATGGCGTATATCGCTATGCAAAGGCATCGAACGTCGATGCTGCCTTGTGCTGGGCTTCCACCCTGAGCGGATATGCGACAGAATCGGCCGTCGAGAGCTTTCTTAACGATACGATCGATGTTCCATTAGTGACTTTTGGGCTTAAAATCGATGGACGGCCTTTCGTCGGAATAGATGCATATTCCGGTATGAAAGCCCTTATAGGGCATTTTATTCGAAGCCATAAAAGAAAACATATTGCTTTTATCGCGGGTCCTCGACAGCATTCTTCCGCCGAAGAAAGATACCGTGCCTATTGTGATGCTCTGAAGGAAGCGAGCATACCCTATGACCCCAGGCTTGTATGCCTCGATACTCCATGGAGCGAAGGTCGCCGCGCAATGCTCAATTTGATCGATGACCGCGGCCTTGTCCCAGGTAAGGATTTCGATGCGCTATGTACGTCGAGCGATCTTCTGGCATTCGAGGCTGGAATGTTGCTCAAAGAACGAGGCATAGACATTCCTTCGACCCTGCCCATAGGCGGATTCAATGACTCAGAAGAGAGTCGCATTTTTTCGCCTCCGCTTACTACGGTGAAGATGCCTTTTATTCGCCAAGTGCTTTCCGCCCTAAGGCTTCTGATAGACATGCGCAATGGGAATTCCGCGGATGATATTTTACTTAAGACAAAACTCCTGGTACGCAGTTCTTGCGGATGCATGCCGCAAGCTTTACAACTAGCGGGTAGGACAAGAGCTAAAGCGCCAAAATCACTTCCACCTAGCCTTATAGAGGCATTCGGTGCTTCTGTCGCCTCTCAAAAGAACAATTCCTTTTTTGAGTATCTAAATAAAATATTTAATGAGGATAGAGCATCGTCTTCTTTGGAGACTGGCATATCAGAGAACATGATGACAGCACTTCGCTTCGAATTTTTAAGCCGGGCTTCTTCCAGAGAAGATATAGATAAAACAGAGAGACTAATTCACCAGGCAATGGTTGCGTTGGGGCTCTCAAAAGAAAGAAGACATGAATACCTCCTATGGAAGGAGAAAGAGGACGAGCAGAAACTCAATCTCTTCAATCAAGAGCTGCTCTGTGCAAAAGATGTTCTGTCGATAATAAGAGCCGCCGCTGGACATCTACCCGGTTTGGGAATTCTCTCGAGTTATCTTGTGACTAAGGATAAGCAGGGGAACTTGATGTTCAAAGGCGGTTATAGAAAAGGCAAGGATACTCCTTATGCAGAATTGATATATCCGAGGCCCTCGCGGGAAGCCATCCCTAGAGGTTGCTTTCTGCCGGATAGAATTATTCCGACTGAGCCGGGAGCTTTTTTTGTCTTGCCTTTGTTCTTTGAATCGACCGAGATTGGCCATTTGGTTATTCAGGCCGCCGATATAGACCCTTCACTCTATGAGAAAATTCGCTCGATTTTATCTTCGGCACTGAGAGGAGTGAAGTTGTTTGAAGAAGGCGATGAAGCAAGAAAGCGCGCCGAGAGAGCGGAGAAATCCATGTCGGATATAGTCTCCGTAATATCCAGGGAAATCCAGAGCTCGATTGAGGCATTTGATAATATTTCGAAGCTCGATGCAACAGGCGCTCAAGAAGTTGAAGTATCGAGACTCAAAGAACTTGTGCGTTATTTGATCGATCTTTCTCAGGCAAAATCGGAATCCGTGCTTGCCCGGGCAGTGCTTTTTGACCCTTATTGCCTTTGTGCTCGGTGGGCTGAAGAACAATTGAAAGCCGATAAGTCGAACAACAAGGGAAGCAATAGGGCAGAATCTAGATTCATATGCGCTAGACCTTCTTCTGCATACCCGCTTCTATATGGTGATCCGAAGCAGCTTGAACGAATGCTTACGATAGTGGCTCAATTACTGGAAGAGACCTTCAGCATCGAAGGGCTGGAAATCTCGATTGTGCCATCGATACAGAGTTGCGAATTGAGGCTGGCCTCGGCATCTATGATTCCGAAGAAAATTGGTGCTACCGGATTGAATCGGATCGAAAAGGATATCCGTTTTGAGCTAGCGAAGCAGATTTGTCTGCTTCATGGAGGTTATATTCTATTCTCTCATGAAGGGGGTAATCTTATTGTGAGGATAGGCATTCCTTATCCCACCGTAAGCGGATCCATACATAATATTTCGAATAGAGAGGTTGAGCTTCGTGTCATAGGACCACAAGGCTTGTCGGATCATTTGCCCTGTGGATTCGTGAATGGATTATCTGGGAAGATAATTCCCTATAACTCTATATTTCATGAGTCAATAAATCCTT
>JAAYWE010000289.1 GCA_012516755.1 Treponema sp. | reverse complement strand
CATGCCGTTTCTATTGGCTCGAGCAATTCATCGAAATCGAATTCCAATTGCATGTCGGAGGAACGACTACGCAAAAGCGTAGATTTTATTAGTGCAATGCTGATGCGGTCTTTGTCTTCCGGCAAGGGAACGATGACGCCTGTATCATCTTTTATTCTCTGCGCCTTTTTCAGAATGACATTGAGAATAAAACCATCAACAGGATTGTCTTGGCCATATATTATTATGCACCGGACTTCCCTGCTCTTTTGGCCAAATCGGTCCACCCTGCCTTCGCGCTGTTCGTGGCGTGTGGGATTCCATGCGAGATCGTAGTGGATCACCGCATCGAATCCTTCTTGGAGATTGATGCCTTCGGAAAGGCAATCGGTGGCCACGAGAATTCGCTTTTCTGCTTCCTGCAGTTGGAGGATGCGCTCTTTTCGCTCTTCAGGAGTATATTCGCCAGTGATCGCATCTATAGAGAATTCTGGAAACTGATCTTTGAGATGCTCAGCTACATAGTGCGCGGTACTGATATAGCGACAGAATACGATAGGAATAAAACCGTCCCCTAATAGCGCTCTTACCTGGCTGCTAAGACATTCCAGTTTTGGATCTCCTTTAATACCTCTTAGTTCGATTGCCTCTTTTATGAGGCGCACACGCTTGGGGTCTTCCTTTAGCGCGGTTGCTGGTTCGGTATCGGTTATCATTTCATCGGATTCATCGAAATCATCGAGCCCGCTAGCTTCGATAAGAGATAAGAAGTCCTCGTCTTTCTCTACAAAGGGCTTGCTGAGCGCGCTTATGGCCGCGGCAGGTGAAGAAGAAATGCATCGCAGCAATGCTAAGATTGCATACCAGTTGAAAACGCTTTTTATATCATCTTGCGCTCTTTCTGCTTTCGTTGCCATTTCCGTGCAATAGTCCCGAACCTCCCGAAAAAATGATGCCCATTGTCCTGAGAGTTTATAGGTTGCTTCGCGCGATTTTCGAGTAGGAAATATGGATGGATCTCTCCATTCGTCGCAGATATCGATACGTCTTCGCTGTACGAAGTGGTCGGCCAGTCTTTTAGATAAATATTCGTTGCTTCGAAAGGACTCATCGTCAAACTCTCCAAAGCGCTGATCAAGCAAAGAAAGGAGATTTCGAAAGGCATTAGTATCGCCCGAATGAGGAGTCGCCGTAAGTAAGAGGAGGTGACGCTCGGGATTTTTTGCAAGCTCTTGAACCAATTTCCATCGCTTTTGCGCTCTCTTCGTGCCGATTGTGCAGGTGTGCGCCTCGTCTATGATTATCATCTCTGGCACATTAGCGAGGAATTGATCCCTATGTCTGTCGCTTTTGATAAAATCGAGGCTGATAACATGAGCTTTATAGTGAACAAAAAGGGATTGGCCTGGCGGAGTTTCTCTTTCTAGCTTCGAAACTGAAGTCGATGTTACTGCTACTGCAGATAGGTGAAAACGCTCCTGTAATTCTTGTACCCATTGATCGACGAGATGTGGAGGACAAAGCACTGAAAATCTCGATATCTCGCCTCTATCTATGAGTTCACGAATTATGAGACCAGCCTCGATGGTTTTGCCGATTCCCACATCGTCGGCAATAAGAAGT
>JAAYWE010000288.1 GCA_012516755.1 Treponema sp. | reverse complement strand
TTGGCCTTTACATCCTCCAAGGATTTGCGTAGTGCCGATATCTCGTCAAGGAACTCTCTTTCGAAGGATTCCCGATGAATTTCGAAAGCTTGACCAAACTGCTCGAATTGTTCTTCGAGCGAACTGCGTTCGGCTTTGAATTCTTTAGAAAGTGCTACGGTGATTTCCGTGGATTCCTTTTGAATGCGTGCCATGTCGGAGGTCATTGCGCTCAAGGCAGCTCTTGCCTCTGAAAGCCTGCGATCGGACTCGGCAAGTTGAGATGCGGTTTCTGAGGCCAAAGAGGCTAATTTGTCGTTTATGGCATTCACAAGCTCACCAATGCGCTGGCTAAGCCCTTCTATACGAGCATCGGTCTGGTGTGAGAGTTCCTCTAAGTTGTTGGCAATGTGGGCACGAAGGGTGGCAAAGGCCGAATCCTCTATGCTCTGCGCACGAGATGTCGCTGCAGAGAGGGCAGCCTCAACCATCTCATGGATATTTTCTTTGAGCGAGGCAGCTTCAGTCACCGCCGACTCTGCATCGCTCCGAGATTTTTCGAATAGATTGATTATTCCCGTCAGCCGTTCATGGAGCTGATCGAGAATATCGTCACGAAATCCATCTAGAATTTGCTGAGCATCATGAGCGAACTGCTCTTTGAGTTTAGGCATTTCTTTTTCGATGATATCGATTTCTTTATCAGCATCTTCGAGTCGTCGCGTGATTGCCTGGATGAAATCATTCTTTTCGGCAAGATGTGCAATATTTTGATCAACACGCTTTGTCATATCCATGAGCTGGGATAAAACATTGTCGTATTTTTTGAAACAGTCGGCTATTTCGGTGATCGAATCCGATTTCTCATCGAGAGTTGCCTGGGCTTCCTGGATTTTTTCCAGCACGACCTTCGCCGCTTTCTGTTGCACATCGAGATCGATTCCATAGTGCTTTATTTCCTCGGCCTTTGATTCAACATAGGAGCCAAGTTCGTCCTTGAGCTTGTCTCCCAGGCGTTTCAGTTTTTCGAGAGAACGATTATCTGCGGTCCATAGATGGTAGGCCACAAACATCGCAATAACAATAGCTAGCGTTATCAGATTTCCAAGTGAAAACAGCATCTAAGAACTCCTCGCTGAAAGTATATCGTTCAAATTAGATTTACAAAAGAGCTGCAACATATAAACTAAAGCGCTTGACAAAATATTTGCTTCAGTTACAATGCATTCCGCGTATAGAAGGGAGGTGAGAATCATTTCTCAGATCACTGTTGAAGATAATGAGCCACTCGAGAAGGCATTAAAGCGCTTCAAGAGAATGGTTGAAAAAGAAGGTATCATTCGCGAATGGAAGCGGCGCGAGTATTACGAAAAGCCATCTGCTATTCGCAATAGAGAAAAGAAAGCGCTTGAACGGAAGCTCATGAAAAAAACTCGAAGATCACAAGAAGGCAGATATTGATCTTCGAGGACTAGAGTATGACACATGTAGAAAAGCCGCTTCTGCCTAAGCGGCTTTTTTATTTTTTTTAGTTGTTTATTATGGCTGCGCTTAAGGCAGCACAACTTCAAATTTAGAGTGGTGTACACCAACTCAAGTCTGAAGTAGCGCATGGATAAAGGAAATGATAGACTATGGCAACAGAAATGCCAACTCGATACTTATCTAAGAGCTTATCAATTATGCCATTTATGGTAATTTTCATTCTTTTTGCAGCATGCAACTCCGGCCAAGGCACGGACAGACCAAATCCTAAGCTCAAAACAGTCGATCTCACAATCGGAAACGCAAAAATAAAGGCCGAAGTTGCGCTTACGGAAGGCGAAAGAAACCGTGGCCTTATGTACCGCAGCTCACTAAAGGATGGAGAAGGCATGCTCTTTGTATTCGAAAGCGATCAGAAGCTTGCTTTCTGGATGAAAAACACCAAGTTGCCACTATCGTTGGCCTATATTCTCTCTGATGGAACAATTGTGCAAATTATCGATCTTGTGCCTTTTTCGGAGGAGTCTCGACCCTCCATTAGAAGCGTACGATACGCCCTCGAAGTACCTCAAGGCTGGTTCGAGCGCTCTGGTATCAAAGTGGGAGATAAAGTACGGATTCCATCCCTTGAATAAAACGAAATCGCGGAACATTGCCAAGAAGTCTTGTTTTGCATTAAGTTATACCTGAAACGCAAATATGCCTAATATAGGAAATTGATATGTTCAATATATTGACCTATGGCGAATCGATTCTCAGCGAGAAAGCGCATGAGGTTACCGAATTCGATCATAGTCTG
>JAAYWE010000287.1 GCA_012516755.1 Treponema sp. | reverse complement strand
TTTCAGTTGCTGTGGAATTGGTGCCAAGAGCCAGGATTTCTAGACGCTGCCCAAATGCCTGACGGATTCTTGTACATAGTTGGCACCCAATTCCTCCTCCAAGTCCATCGATTACAGCAATAATCGGTCTATTCTCCATAAGAGAAAGATAGAATCAATCGATTGATTTTGCAACAATAATACGGCTATCCTATTTTATGTAGATTTTACTAAGGACCGACGACCTAAATGGAAGTTTATCAATGGAATCTCATAAAAAGAATATAGATTACTATTCATTACATGGAATATGGGGAGCCTATGCTTCCTTCGTTCTTGGGCGTATGGAGCGCGGCGCAGGAGTAGTAGTTGGAAATGTCCGCCCTCCCGAGAGAGGGTTGTTTGTTGGATATCGTGTTGGGCATGAGGAGCCTCATCTTCTTCCTTTTTCTTCGGGGAGAAAATATGGTCTTGGTTCTGCGGCATATTTTTCAGGCGAATCATCTCAGAACATCGATGAAAATTACAAGAAGGCTAGGCGCTTTAATCCGGAGGAGATCGAACGGCAAATCTACTTTTCAGGCGAAGAGTGGCGTTCTAAATCTATGGGGTTTAGAATTTACTCTTTTTTTGGGGAAGTTCCTGATCCAGCCCTTGTTTCGGGAGCCGTTGCTCGCTCAGCCTTTAGGCCTTCTATCCTTCTTAGGCTTTCATTCGATAATTGCGATGGCAAGGACGAAATGACAGGGCTCTTTGGCATGCAAGGCATCCGTCGCCCTCTATCTGATTCCACCAACGGAGCTCTTCTGGGTATGGCATCTAACGATTGCTTTGGTTTTGCGATTAATTCTGCCGCCGATGTGGAAGAAGTGATGGATTGGTCTGTTATCAATGCCACATTCAATTGCAATCATTCGCTGTGCCGTCTGGCATCTGAGGGAGGTTTGCGCTTTAGAATACCTGCGCATTCCAGGGCTGAGTATATTATCGCATTGGGGGTATATCGCGATGGTATCACAACTTCAGGTCGCCGCGCCTGTGCTTACTATACATGCTTTTTCGAAGATCTCGAGGATGTCCTGGAGAGTGCACTCGATGAAACAGAAGAGTCTCTCTGCAAAGCCAAGAAGCTCGACGATTTGCTGGAATCCTCCGGCCTCTCGGAGGATAGATGTTTTCTCATTGCACAAGCTGCCCATAGTTATGTAGCAAATACCGAACTTCTACGAACCGAAGATGGTGAGCCTGTTTTTATTGTAAACGAAGGCGAATACCAAATGATGAACACTCTCGATCTCGTCATAGACCAGATCTTTTGGGAGGCTCGTTTTTCGCCCTGGACTCTTCGAAATGAGCTTGAGTCTCTAGAAGAGTATTCCTCTTATGAAGATTCCTATGGCCTTGCGTTTGCGCATGACCAAGGGGTAGATAATTGTTTTGCTACAAGAGGCAGATCCGTCTATGAGCTGCCCGGACTTACGGGTTGTTTCAGCTTTATGAGCTACGAGGAAATCCTAAACTGGACGATCTCAGCCTGTATCTATTCGAATTTAGCCGGAGATTGGAATTGGGCGAAGGCAAAGCGTAAGGTCCTGTGCTCTTGCTTAGAATCTCTCATTGCTCGTGATGCGAATGGCGATGGAATCATTGA
>JAAYWE010000286.1 GCA_012516755.1 Treponema sp. | reverse complement strand
AATCTCGTCGTGAGCCGCGGCGCAGTGCTCGACAGAGTCGAAGATTATTCAGGTCGCAACATTGATGACCTCAGGCTCTACCTACAAGGAATTTCCACCACGACAAAGACCCTCGTGAGCATCCGAGAGCCGCCTCTCTATGTTTTCGACAATTCAGCGCCGGGCACAATCATAGATCAGGAACCAAAGCCGGGCAAAGAAATATCGGGTCCGACTGTCTTAGACCTTGTGGTAAGCAAGGGGCCAGAATCCAGGAATATAGCAATGCCTTCGCTCCTTGGCCTCTCCATGAGGGAGATGGCGTCTAAGGCATCCACAATTCCGCTAGTATTCAGCTACAAAATGCGTTCAGCGCATGAGAAAGAAACGCCAGGTACCGTCGTGGAACAGTCGGTCCAGCCCGATACAAATCTCAAACAATTCGATTCTGTGCAGATCACAATCGCTACACCTGAAGCGCGGAAGGGCTTTGTATCGGGCGTATTCGAATATTCCCTGCCCGGGTATCCCTATGTCGTACCTGTTGGGCTCGATGTCATTTCTCCGGACGGAACAAGGAATTCAATTTATTCGGTGAAGCATCCGGGTGGCGTATTCAGCGCGCCATTCTCTGTACAGACTGGCTCTGTGCTGGTATTGATGGTCAGTGGAGCGGAGGTGACACGCAAGGAGGTGAAATGATGAACGAGCGTGGCGAGATACCAGTCGAGATTGTTCATCTTTATGCTTACGATGTAGGGCGATCGATAGACCTCGATAAAGTCGCTTCTTTAGTTCCTGCGCATCGAGACATTGCCTTAGCCAAACGGCGCGACACACCAGCTTATTTGACTCTGCCCAAACCTCTTGTGCTTTCCATCAGCACCGAGGAATGCAATTCGAAGCTATTCGGCAAAATATCCGCAATGGCAAAGATCTATGAGGATGGGGCTATTACGATGATTGTGCGCTATTGCACCATGTCTACTTTCGAAGATTTACCGGCCAAAGCACATATGCCAATTCGGGATGTGAGCGGCTCCTCTTCCATAGAGCAGTTTGCCGAGGCTTCCTTTAGAATGGTAAGAGAGGCCTTGCGTAGCGCCATTGTCGGATATAAAGAACTAAGTGAAGGCGACCGGGAAACTTATATAGCCTTTTGTCTGCTGGAATGTCCTGGAGACGATCCGCAAGCTTTTGTCAATGCTCATAAGGATTTGGCAGCGAGCTTGATATCTGGAGAGACGGTAGGAACACTGCACATAAGCCAGATAGAACAGATACTAGCCAAGCCCTTTAGCTATCGCAAAAACGACATTGCGATTTTCGATCTTGATCGCTGTCTCATCATAGATCCCTCTGCTGATTACGACGATGTGCTCATGATGGCAGAGCATGCGAACTACAGACTCATTGAACTGCGAGAACTCGATTTCCTGCTCGATGAATGGTTGGGAGAAGCCGAACGTGACATCCGAAGACTGTATTTTTCCAGCAGGCGAAAAAGGTCTAGCGAAAGAGCCCTGAGACTCAAGCTTGCTCAGATACAAGGCTTACGTTTCGATGCACTTTTCACGCTCGAAAATCTCGATAATTCCTCGAAGATAATAGGAGATTATTTTTTGGGCTCGATCTATCACAGGCTATGCGAGATTTTCAATACCGACGAATGGAAATTTTCGGTAGAAAGGCGTCTCAATGCTCTGCAAAATATCTATGAACTACTCAAGAGCGATACCACAGAGCAGCGCATGATGACCCTGGAAATGGTTTTCATTGCGGTATGCATTATCTTTCCAATACTGCAAATCCTTCAGGTAATGCTGGTT
>JAAYWE010000038.1 GCA_012516755.1 Treponema sp. | reverse complement strand
TCTTGAGCGATAGAGAACGCCGACCGAGGAGTAGAATATGCTCCCTTGTTTTCGTCCCAGAGTTAATGGAGAATAGGGGATTCGAACCCCTGACCTATAGATTGCGAACCTATCGCTCTACCAGCTGAGCTAATTCCCCGTAAAGACCTTGGAAAAAGCAAGACAAAGATATGGCAAGTTCCACAGATCTATTAGGCAGCTAATTGCTTTCCGCGTTCTCTACCATTGGCGACTATAGAATATAGCAAAGAGCAAAGGCGAGAATCAAGAGCTAGTCGCTCTTGCACTGTTTATGGTCTTTTCATAAGCATCTATCAAGGGGCAATGTCCTCCATATTGGGCTTTCTGGCATTTTTTCTCTCTTGGGTTCTTTAGCTTTTGCCTTTTTACTTGTTTGTCTTCTATTAGCTTATTATTCGATTATGGTTACCCAGTCGAAGGGGTCGGGCATTACTCCAGTCTGAATTCCAAGCAGAACTTCGCGCAGTTTAGTCGCAAATGGACCAACATTCTCTCCAAGGCAATAGTCTTTTCCTTCATAGTTGATATTAGATATAGGGCTTATTATGGCTGCAGTGCCCGTAAAGAAAGCTTCGTCCGCAGGCCCCTCGCCAGCAAACTCCTTTAGTCCGAGGACACGATCTAGCTCGAGAGGCGCAAAAACAACCTCGATGTCTAGCAATTCTCTGGCGATGCGCATCACCGAATCGCGGGTAATACCAGGAAGGATCGAAGGAGAGTCTGCAACATACAGTATGCCATGCTTTATCATAGCAAAATTTGCGGTGCCCACTTCTTCAACATGGGTGCCTGTCTGGTTGAGGAAGAGCAAATCATCGAAACCTTTGTGCTTTGCCTCAGAAGTCGGAAGAAAACAAGGTGCGTAGTTTCCTGCGGCTTTTACCCAGCCAGTGCCCTTTGCAGCGGCTCGCTGGAAGTCTGTCTCGACTTTTATGCTGACCATAGAACTTCCCTTGTAATGCATGCCAACCGGAACAGTGGTGACAAGGAAAATAGTCGTATCCGATGGAGCGGGATTGAGGGTCATACCGACTCCGGCCAGGATTGGTCTTACATATAGGGCTCCTTTGCCGTATGGTGGCACATAGTCGGCGTTCGCTTTAACTGTTTCGATAATGGCTTTGCGATACAGCTCTTCTGAAGGAGCTGCAAGCATAAAGCGCGCGGCTCCTTTTGCCATGCGCGCCGCATTTGCATCGATACGAAATAGTCTGATCCGGCCATCTGGTCCGCGGTTGGCCTTCATTCCTTCGAAGAGTTCCTGGCCATAGTTGAGGCAGCAAGCAAGGGGAGGAATAGATATGTTGCCATTGGCAACTATCGATATGGATTCGAAGATTCCATCGGATAAAGCTACGCTTCCTCCAATGAATGGTGTGATTATTCCTCCAAAACCAAGCTTGTTCCAGTCGATTGCAGACAGGGCTGTAGGGACGATTGTGCCAGATTGGACCATTGATTCAAATCGACTCATAAGAACCTCCCAAAAATTTTCGAATGATAACGCATAATGAGCAATCGAGACAATAGGACAGTTCAATAAAATGCAAAATCAGCTAATATATATGCAATGCTCAATTTGGCACATTTGGTTGTAAATTAGTCTTATGAAGAGCTAAAAAACTGAGCTATCTACATATCTTCAAAAATACAACTAGGCATATTATGAAAAGATGATCGAGGTGTCATATTTTCTATTGACTGGCATTTTATGAATGGAGTATTTTTAGCGGAGCGGGGAGTAGCTTCCTGCATTTGAAGAGCAGGTGCGAAGATCGTCAAGACGGAGCTTTGCTTCCGGTTTTCGCAGATCCAAAACGATTGAGCAAGACCGCACGGTGTCATGGCCGTGCGGTCTTTTTTTTGACTGTACAGTGACCAAAAACGGCTAAGAAGTTGGCTGCAGGCGAAATGCCATTGGGCTTTTCAAAGGAGGATACCTTGGACCTTTTTGTGCTCATTTTGCTCATAGTGATGTATCTAGGAATCATACTCCTGCCTTCAAAAAAAGCATGGATTTCTATGGGGGCCTCTATTGTGCTCATCTTGGGAGGTGCGGTTACTCCTGCACATGCCTTTGGTTCGCTTGTAAACTGGAATATTCTGTTAATCTATTTGGGGAGCCTAATACTTGCCGAGCTTTTCATCTATTCGAGGGTTCCTGCTTTTATAGCCCAGCGAATTGTTGAACGTTCGCCTTCGATAGGTATAGCCATAACGATTATTCTCTTTTTGACGGGTCTGCTATCCGCATTTGTCGAGAATGTTGCGACGGTACTCGTTATTGCGCCTATCATGATCGAGTTGGCAAAGCGGGGTAAGAGAAACCTTGCTCCTCTCATGATTGGACTTGCTGTAATGGCTAATCTGCAGGGTACAGCGACTTTGGTGGGCGATCCTCCTTCTATGCTCTTTGCTAATTTTGCTGGCTACTCATTCAACGACTTCTTTTTCAAATCTGGTAAGCCATCGATCTTTTTTGCTATCCAGATTGGTGCAATAGTCGGAGCACTATATTTCTATTTCTATTTCAGAAAAACTGATAGCGATATCAAAGTCTTGCCGCCAGAGGGCATTGTTGCTTGGTTTCCATCTGTGCTTCTTTTGTCTATGATCGGAGGCCTCGCTCTCTTTTCTGCGCTTTCTGCTCAAGGAGGGATCCACCCTGCTAGTGGAATATTCGTCTTTGTGCTTGCGCTTGTGGGGTTGGCATGGCTTGTCCTTGAAAAAAAAGAGAAGGAAGAAGCCAAGAACCTCATTATCCATCTAGACTGGATGACACTTGTTTTTCTCATTGGCATTTTCATTGTGGTGGGAGCACTTGCTGAATCGAGTCTCCTAAATCAGCTAGCAGAACAGCTGGCTCAATGGGTTAAGGGTGACATCTTTTTGGGTTTTGCGCTAATTGTAGCAATATCTGTGCTTATTTCGGGATTTGTTGACAATGTTCCATATATTGCCGCGATGCTTCCGGTTGCGAATGCGCTTGCAAATGCAATGCAGATTCAGCCCGACCTGTTGATGTTTGGCCTCCTTATTGGGTCTTGTCTCGGTGGAAATCTTACACCTTTTGGAGCTTCGGCTAACATAGTTGCAGTAGGACTTTCGGAAAAACATGGATGCAAGGTTAGTTTCTGGAGATGGATCAAGCTCGCAGGGCCCTTTACTATTATAACGACTATTGCGGCATCGGCCTTTGTCTGGCTTGTGTGGGCTTGAGGTTATTTCCCAGGGTTATAGGTTGCCATATATCGGGTCAAAGGCGCATGATAAAATCGGCTGTTTACCAATATTCCAGAAAAGACTATCGGTCGCTAATTTCAAAAGGCCGGAATTGGCAAGTATTATAAAGCGATTATTGGTCAAAATTAAAAAAGCCACCATTGCCAAAGATTTCTTGGCGGCTTGACAATATATCCATATCGCGCTAGATAGTAGTATGGCTAACGGAGAAAATCTCTATAGGTTCGAGGTCCGAACCAGAGGAGCCGGAAGCCCGCGCATAGAAGCATTGAAAGCGGATGTACGCGCGCTAGGGATGGGGATATTGCGCAGTGCGCGCGACACGGCACTGTACTTTGTGGAAGGCGATTTGGCGCCCGAGGAGCTTTGTCTTCTCGGGCGTTTTCTTTTATCCGATCCGGTAGAGGAGACTTTTGAATGGCGAGAGGTGTCGCGACAAGCGTTACATGGCTCGATCTCGGAGCCAGATACAGTCCGGATTGTGGAGATTTGCCGAAAACCAGGCGTTACTGATACGGTCGCAAATGAGCTTGTCAGAGCAGCGAGAGAGATGGGAATCCCATGTCTCAACAGGGCTGCGACAGGTATCCGTTGGGAGCTGGAGGCAGATTGGCTAAATGAAACCTCACTATTGAAGCTCACCAGAGTGCTCTTGGCGAATTCGTTGATTGATCGATGGGAGTTTGGGGAAATCAATCCCATTTTCCCAGAGGGACAGCTTCTTGTTCCCCCGGTTGAGCAATACGATCTTGGAATCATGGATGATGATTCTCTGCTCTCTCTATCTTCCGAGAGGCGATTGGCACTCGATCTTACCGAGATGAAGGCCATCCAGGCTTGGTTTGTTGCACAAAGACGCGAGATTACCGATGTTGAGCTTGAAATGATTGCCCAGACATGGAGCGAACATTGCGTACACAAGAGCTTCAAAGCCGACATCGAGGTAATAAGAGATTCCAAACCAAGCGATAGAGAATCGGCGTTTCCAAGAATTATACATAGTATCTTCAACACTTATATTAAGAATACCACCGAGGAAATCGGAGCTCCGTGGGTAAAGTCTGCATTTGTCGATAATGCCGGTATTGTGAGTTTTGATGACCGATGGGACCTTTCATTCAAAGTAGAAACACATAACCATCCTTCTGCAATTGAACCATTTGGGGGCGCTAATACCGGTGTAGGAGGCGTTATTCGTGATATTATGGGTGTTTCCGCAAAGCCCATAGCAGTAACCGATATTCTTTGCTTTGGACCTCCCGATATATCCGAAGACGAACTACCTCAGGGGACGCTTCATCCGCGCCTCGTAGCGCGAGGCGTTGTAGCGGGTGTCGAGGATTATGGCAACAAGATGGGTATTCCAACTGTCAACGGAGCGGTTCATTTTCATCCTGGCTATGCGGCAAATCCGCTTGTGTACTGTGGTTGCATTGGACTTGCGCCTCGAGGCATACATCGAAATAAACCAGAGTCAGGCGATCATGTGATAGTCTTGGGTGGGCGTACAGGCCGAGATGGAATTCGCGGAGCCACTTTTTCTTCGATGAAGATGGATGGTTCTACCGGAGAGGTTGCCGGCGCATCGGTACAGATAGGAGATCCTATCATCCAAAAAAAAGCTCTGGATGTGCTCCTGGCTGCGCGGGATGCAGGACTATACAACGCAGTTACGGACTGCGGGGCAGGAGGGCTTTCTTCTGCTGTTGGTGAAATGGCAAGAGAGCTCGGGGCGGAAATCGATCTATCTGGTCTTGGCACCAAATATCCAGGCCTTGCCCCCTGGGAGCTCTGGCTTTCCGAGGCTCAAGAACGCATGGTATTAGCCATACCTCCTCGGCATATCAAGGCTTTCTCGGAGCTATGCAGTATTTTTGAATGCGAATTCTGGGATATCGGGGCATTTAGAAGCGATGGAGAACTGAAAGTGAGGGTTAAGG
>JAAYWE010000037.1 GCA_012516755.1 Treponema sp. | reverse complement strand
TGAACGCGCCAGAAAGGGGAGGATCGCCGAAGGGACAGGGCTTTTCTCTCAGGGCTGTTCTTGGACGACCGGGCTAATACCCGACGGCTGTCGCGGAAATCAATCGTTCCGCGGAGCGCCTGACGTTTGCCTTTCTTAATGAAAGGAGCCCAGGCATGGTTGCTAAGCTTACAAGCAGCCTTAGAGCTTCTTTCAGGAATAAGATTTCTATGAAGGGCGCAGGCTGACCTCCACCGGAAGGTATGGAGGTACCATGAACAATAATCAATCCCAATTGCAATTTTCTCCTTCGAAAAAGATTCCAGTTACAGTACTTGGTGCAACAGGAGTGGTGGGGCAGCGCTTTCTCCGTAGAATTGCCAATCACCCCTGGTTCTATCCACAGTTTTTGGCTGCAAGCGATCGATCGGCAGGTAAGAAATATGCGGAAGCCTGTCGATGGCGTCTTTCGGGCCTTTCATACGCAGGGTATGCAGAGGCAAAAGTCGTTCCATGTTCTCCAGAGCTTGCATTTTCTCCCATTGTGTTTTCAGCCCTCGATGCAGGTCCTGCACACGAGATCGAGCCATTGTTTGCAGAGGCTGGTGCCTCTGTGTTTTCGAATGCAAGCGCCTTCAGAATGGAAGAAGACATTCCTCTCCTTATTCCAGAGCTCAACCCCGAACACCTTGAATTGATAGAAATGCAGAAGGCTAAGCGAGGATGGCATGGCGCTATTGTTACAAATCCCAATTGCACAACCGTAATGCTCGCAGTGCCTTTGGCAATTCTCGAAGAACAATTCGGTCTTGAGGCGGTTATAGTTACAAGTATGCAGGCAATCAGTGGGGCGGGTTATCCGGGTGTATCTGCGCTCGATATCGAAGGGAATGTTATTCCTTTCATACGAAATGAGGAATCTAAGGTAGAATCGGAATCCAATAAGATACTGGGACGCTTAGTCAAAGGGGAAAATGTGATTTCTATTGTGCCCAAATCCTTCACAGTGTCAGCGACCTGCACTCGGGTACCGGTGATTGATGGCCACACTCTGTCTATTTCCGTAAAATTGAAATCAAAGACGAGCCTCGAAAAAGTCGTAGAAGCTTTCCAAAACTACAAGCCAAAGACTATGGTCTATAATCTGCCAAGTTCTCCCAAACATTTCTTACGGTTTCT
Organism: Treponema sp.; assembly: GCA_012516755.1. Lineage (GTDB taxonomy): Bacteria > Spirochaetota > Spirochaetia > Treponematales > Rectinemataceae > Rectinema. The sequence goes on along the minus strand of JAAYWE010000037.1, from coordinate 2,423 downwards.
AGAAGAAGACGACAGGCCACAGCCTCGTTTAGATGCCGAGGAAGAGGAGGGCATGTGTATTAGTCTGGGGAGATTGCGTCCTTGTCCTATTCTAGACTTCAAATTTATCTCGCTAGGTCATAATACAGAAAGAGGGGCTGCTGGCGCTTCGATTCTCAATGCCGAGATGGCACTGTCTATGGGGATGTTGAAAGAGGTCGATAGATGAGGACCCTTGTGATGAAATTTGGCGGTACATCGGTAGGAAGCGCCGCCCATATCAGGGAAGTGGCCAGTATTGTGCGGTCACGAGAGGGTTCCAGGTGTGTTGTGCTCGTCTCGGCCATGGCTGGGATTACCAACACGCTTTTCGAGATGGCAGAAGCAGCTCGGTCTCATGATCTAGATAGGGCAATTCGGCTTCTAGGCAAAATCGAGCAATCCCATCTTGAAGCTAGCCATGAGCTAGATATCGCAACTCCCGATATTATTGGGAAGATCAGGGAAATCATCGAAAACCTTCGGCGCCGAATTCATGGTATCGATCTGTTAGGCGAGTTCAGCCTACGCGTTATGGATGAGATAGCCGCAGCAGGTGAACGCTTATCTTCTTTGCTTGTCTCAGAATACATAAAATGCCCACTTCTTGATGCTCGGAAAGTTATTCGCACAGATAACCATTTTGGAAATGCTCATCCCAAGCTACCGGTCATAAAAAGAAATGCTGCTCTTTATCTAGAGCCTCTTTTGGAATCCAGCGATATCATTGTTACACAAGGATATATAGGTTCTGACGATGCTGATGATACCACAACTCTGGGAAGAGGTGGCAGCGATTATTCAGCAGGGCTTTTAGCTCTTGCACTTCAGGCCGATGAAATCGAGATTTGGACGGATGTCGAAGGAATCATGACTGCGGATCCTCGCATAGTGCCTTCTGCTAGGACTGTCGATATTTTGAGCTATGAGGAAGCCGTGGAGCTTGCTTCTTATGGAGCAAAAGTTTTGCACCCGGCCACTGTAAGGCCAGCTCTCGAAGCTGGCATACCTGTCACGATCAGGAGCACCTTTGCGCCTTACGGAAAGTTTTCTACCATCAGTCCTGGAGAGTCCAGTGGTCGGCCTTGCGTAGCTATAGCAATGCGGCGGCAGGTTATGATCATATCGATAATTCAAGAATCTATGACGGATCAGGCAGGATTTCTCGCTAAGCTTTTCGATATCTTCGGAAGGCTCGGTGTGTCCGTAGATCTTGTTTCGACTTCTGAAATATGCGTATCGGTATCTCTGGATAAACGCTTGCTTTTCGAAGACCTCTTGAAAAACCTCGAAGAATTAGGCCAAGTCTCTGTGGCCGATAATCGGGCAGTGATCGCTATCGTTGGAGACCTTCTTCGCAAAACGCCCGAAGTGCTCAGAACTACTTTTATCGCAATGGACGGCATTCCTATCGATCTAATAAGCATGGGTGCGAATGGGATAAACTTGAGCCTCATTGTGCAAGAGGCTGATGCTGAGAGGGCGATTCGCGGCCTTCATACTGCATTTTTCGAAGGAGGTTCTAGATGACAATAAAGATTGGTATTTTCGGAGCAGGAAAGCTAGCTCATGCGATTGTCGAAGAAGTGCAAGCAAGTAATGTAAATGAATTCTTGGTGGTGTGGATGGTAGATAAAGGCGAGATGATCCCCGATAGTGATATAGACGTCGCTATAGATGCCAGCTCTGCCGATGCAGTTGAGTCGCATATCGACTGGGCCATTCGGAAAGAGATACCTTTTGTAATTGCAACCACAGGATGGGACATTACAGATTTGGCGGCACGCATTGGAGAAAAAACTGGGGTGCTTGTAAGCCCCAATTTTTCCTTTGCGGTTGCCTTTATGCTGCGAATTGCTTCGCAGCTTGCACGCTTTGCAGATTGGTATTCGGATGGCGAAATCGCGATTTTCGAGCACCACCATTCAACCAAAAAAGACTCGCCAAGCGGGACAGCTAAGGCTCTGGTACGAGCGATCGTTTCCAGCTCGACACGATATGTAGGATGGAGCGCATCTGGGGTAGAGAATTGTGTCAAGGATAAAATTCCCATAGCTTCACTGCGGGCTGGGACTGAGACAGGTGTTCACGAAATATTATTCGATGCTCCACATGAACAATTTTCGATGACCCATCGTGCTAGAGATAGGCGGGTCTTTGCGGCAGGAGCGCTCAAAGCGGCTCAGTGGATTATAGGCCGTAAGGGCCTATTTGGTATGGAAGATGTACTGAATGATCTTTTTAGCTAGGACAAGGAGATAAAGAAAAGCTGAAGGAGGCAAGAAGGTTATGAATACTATCGACGGTTTAGGCGTCGCCATTGCAACGCCGTTTGACGAGTCCCTTGGCATAGATTATGAGGCATTCGAACGATTGCTCGATTTTTTGGTAGGGCGGGATTTTGA
>JAAYWE010000036.1 GCA_012516755.1 Treponema sp. | reverse complement strand
GCCTATATGCTCCCTAAAGGGCCCAGTCCGCTCATATATGTAATCGCTTTTGTAGCTGGCCTTGGTTTTTCGGCGCAATATGTTTTCCCATGGAGCATGATTCCAGATGTGGTAGAAGTGGACTTTGCGCAAACAGGAGAAAGGCATGAAGGAATATATTTTGGAGTGAATGCTTTTCTCAGCAAGCTAACAGGGGCCATTGGAATAGCGGCGAGCGGATGGGCGCTGAAGCTATATGGTTATGTCCCAGAAGCAGAACAAACTACCCACGCTCTATTTGGTATACGCTTTTTCTTTGCTATAGTGCCAGTTATCGCCTTTGCAATTTCGATGCCTTTGCTTATCTGGTATCCTCTGACGCGCGAAAAACACGCACAGTTGACGAGAAAAAATAGCGCTTGAACCATAGGTCTGTGAGGGGGAACTGGCATTTATATTATCGCCTGCTGCTATATCAATGCATCGAATAGATAACTGCACAATTGCGCTGGTTGTCGCTGTTGTTTTGTTTTGGATCTTTTTTCAACTCTTCAGTTTGTTCCTGTGCAATAAGCCTTCCAGTTCAGACACCGGAAAGGTAAAGATTATCCCTGTGCCAGGTTCGTGAAGGTTTCCTTCTTCGATGATAGCATCGTAGATTGGCTTGTATTTATCTGTATCGCTGAGAATTATAATCACTTCTTTTGAAGCTTCTATGTGAAGGTTGAAGAATCTCATAGCTTCGGGTTGGCCAGTGCCTCTGCCATAGAGAATCGTGGCTCCGTCGGCTCCTGCTTTTTTGGCTTTTTCCACGATTGCATCGGCTTTTCCCCTTTCGACAATTGCAACAATGCATTTGACTTCCATTGTTTCTTTCCCTCTTTATCTGCTTGTTCAAATTCTCGTCAAAAGTCCGAGAACCATCACTGAAATAACCGCCCCAATCGAAGTGAGGCCAATGATACCAAAGCCAGATGTCAGCGGATCTACATTTTCGAGCGATTTGGCCAGACCTACAGCAATAGCCATGTTCAACGGAATATTGACTGGCCCTGTCGTAGCGCTTGCAGAATCCATGGCAATCGATACGAACTCTTTTGGAACAAAAGGAATCAGCAAAATGATAACAAAGATAAGAGGAATGACGATTTTTATAAACGAGATATTGTTTATTATTTTCCACACCCCTATTCCCATTCCGAGCCCAAAACCAATGGCAACTGCATGAATTAGCACTTTGTTCGGTATGGCTCCCACAGACACTTCTTCAACTTCGAGCGCAAGTGTTTTGAGCGCGGGCTCGACAAGCGTTCCGAGATAACCGATGACAAGAGAAATGGCTACTATTAGCAATTTGTTATCCAATATAGCAATATTCCCACCAACAGAATCTCCTAAGGGCAAAATGCTCATAAAGACGCCCTTCAAGAAGAAGTGCAATCCTGCGATGCTCAGCAGAATTCCAATAATGAATTCTCGGAGATTCTTAATGGGCTTCTTGAGGACAATGACCTGGAGTATCACTAAGATCATGGCTAAGGGGAGAACTGTTTTTGCTGTCCCCCAGATGTCCCTAAGAATTTCTATCATTCTCATAATGGTATAGACCTCCCCAGATTTTGTTGAGCATGATCGTAATGAAAATGGGATGCAAACCTTTCTTAACTCTAAAGGCTGAACCGTAGTTAGCAATCAAAACGCAGTTTATTGAAAAATATCGACTTAGCTTATGTAGATATAGGGAATTGAACCCTCGACTTTGTTGACGCTAATCAAATCTGATTATTCCATGCATTAACAACGCTTTTTGATGGTTATTATAATACCATTACTCAGACAGATTGCCAATACATCTTTACTGCTACGAACCTTGTGGTTTGCTTCGATCTATTGAACCGCTTCGGGTTTACTATTTCGATAGAGAGCTTAGAAAGCACCTTGCGGATCATCGCAGAGAAACGGTGTGCTTTGCAAGGAATGCTCCAATATGCTGCATAGACTTGTGGTGTATATATATAAGAAGAAAGCAGATTATGGGCCTGGCTATGCTTGTGCATGAGAAGGCTTCCTTATGCCATTCTCAATCCTAATAAACAAGGTTCGTAGCAGTATGGATATTTTTGGCAAGAATTTATTTTGAGATTGCGAAGACAGTATAGAATTCCTGCCTTAAAAGTCGACTATTCGGTCGAACTGCGTAATTATCGTCAGATTCTTCTCTTCGTCGATAGAGAGCCTTATGTTTCCATCGATGCAATTCAGATAGACTTCTGATCCTATTTTTTTAAGATTGTTATATACTTGGAGACTAGCAAGGCGATCATGCATTATAACTGCGGTTTTTGGACAAACAAGTCTAATAAAAGACTTGGAGGAGGATGTATCACTACCGTGGTGTCCCACTTTCAAAACATCAGCCTTAAGTTCAGATCCATATTTCTCTATAAGATCAAGTTCTCTTGATGTATACACATCGCCCATGAACAGTATGCTCGATTTACCAAAAGCCAATTTTACTACCAGAGATCTATCGTTTACAAATTGAGTGCTATTGGCAGGATATCCGAAATAGTACACGATATTGGCTTCAGGATTGTATACTTTCGCATGTATCTTGCTGCCGAGGTCGAACTCTGAGCCTTCTTGGAGATAAATAATGGGAACCTTATTATCAGCTGCAATGCTCAAAAAACTGTCGAAAGTAGTGGTGGAATATTCGAGTTTGCTCATATAGATCATTTCGACAGGGAATTCTTGCAGTACAGATATAAGCCCGCCTACGTGATCGATATGAGGATGCGACAGTAGTATTGCATCGATTCTATCGACTTCAAGAGCATGCAGATAAGAACATACCAAGGCACCGCAGGATAAGGCTCCGCCATCTATAAGCATCACTCTATCATCTGGTGAGATAATAATAGTACTATCTCCAGATTTTTCATCGATATTCGACTCTTCGGATAATGATAGCTTTAGAAACCAAGCAGTCAACCTTTTTTCGCTATTTTCTCGTTTAAATACCTCATCATAGCGATCCACAATGGCAGCAGATTCAATTTGAGCCCATGTAAGGCTGACAGTTCGAATCCCAAAGACAATGCACAGTGTTACAAAAATGAATG
>JAAYWE010000035.1 GCA_012516755.1 Treponema sp. | reverse complement strand
ACGATGCATGGCTACGACCAGCTTAAGATTGCCAACAAAAAGCTTCTTTTCATCGATAAAATGCTCTCTCCAAGGACATCGGCGATCGTTGCCGTTTCTCGCTATGATCTTGGGCGCATGCGGGCCGATAATTATCATCCAGAGCTTATAGCAAATGGCGTAAATGCTCAAAGCAACCCGCCATCCGATGCTCCTGAATTGGTTTTAGCACTACGCCTTCTAGAGAATTTGCGAAGACAAAAATCGCTAATCGGGCTAATGATCGCCAGACCCTCTTCTCCCAAGCGACCCGACCTGGTCCGTGAGGCTGCTCGCCTGTTAAAGGGTCTTTGCAGTATAGTATGGATAGGTGGCAATGCTCGATCCGATGATCCAGGCGCCTTTTATGCGCTCGGACCTATTCCGGATGCGGGCAGGCTCATTCCTTTTTGCGATTTTGTGCTCTTGCCATCGGACCACGAAGGTCTGCCCATGACCCTTCTCGAATGTTTAGCTGCAGGCAAGCCTTTTATCGCCTCTAATGTAGGCGGCATTCCTGAGCTTATTGGGAATGGTTATTTCACGACAGCTCCAGGATTTGCTGTGAATAATAGCCCAGAGGATTTCGCTTCGGCTATCTGTAGCCTTGCTCATGACACCGAACTGCGCAACATAATGGGCGAGAATGGGAAAAGGCTCTGGGAGAGATTCTATACCGCCGAGACGATGGCGGCTGAATATGAGTCGCTATATAATCACTACAAGCAGATCGAATAGGAAGAAACAGCTATGCATTTGCAGAAAAGAGTGTCTGTGGCACTGCCTCATCATGCCGATAAAACAATGCTATTCATTTTGATTATGCTATGCGCGGTACTGGCTTTTAATGCTCCAAACATTTATGCACAAGACTATCCGACACAAGAGGAACCTAAGCAGCTTCCCTATATCGCGGGATTCGAATTTCATCTAAAAGGTGTCAGAGAGACGGCAGTTCTTCGATATCTCGATATGCAAATAGGCCGGAGATTTTCAAGCCATTCGGAGCTCGACAGTTTTATAGCGGAAAAGCAGAGGCTCCTTCAAGAGAATAGAGTCTTCGATGAAGAGGCGACAATCTGGTATGAACAGCGAAATCCATCAGATCCCGAAGCAATAACCATTATAGTGAGTGCCTATGCAACATGGACTTCTCTTGCCGTACCCATACCAAAGTACACCGAAGACGATGGTTTTTTCCTTGCATTACGCTATAAGGATTTCAACTTTCTCGGCATGCTGGAGCCACTAGTGTTTTCCTTAGACCATTATTTTCTAAATGGAAATACTACCATCGGTGCGGAGTTTGGGTACTCGCCTCACTTCATAAATGCTCAATGGCAGTTTGCGCTTGCAAGTTCGGTCGATATCGGCCAAGACCTCGATCTGGCATTCAGCGATACAGCAATCAGTCTTTCGACTGAGTATCCTCTCTCTGAAGTACCCGAATATTGGAAACTTGTTCCTTCGCTATCTTATGCCTATACAAAAAGCTCCAAAGACCATGTTGGAATTGCTGGCTTAAGCCTGGCAAAGCCGATTTTCCTGCTCTTTCCCGGAAACATAGAGTTCCAGGCTTCATATAAACAAGAAAATTATGCTGGTATTCGGTCATATTTTGCTATTGCAGAAGCGGTGTTTTCTCTTCGCATTCCCTTGTTCTCGGTAAATTCGGCATCTATGTTTGCATTTGCGCCTTCCACAGGTGTTTCCTTTTCCTACGACATTGAAAATGGCAGGGTAGACGATGCGGGGCTCTGCGCATCTGGCTCGCTGGGATACAACAACATCAAATGGAAAGGCAACTTCAGAAAGGGCAGCAGCATTTCTTTATCGGGATCATATATGTTCCATGTGGGGCCGAAACACACAACCAGGCCCTTGGATCTTCTTCTTTCCACCGAACTATCTGCCTTTTACTCCTGGTTCAACCTTTTAGGAATTGACTTTCGGGTGCTGGGGCGCTGGGATGCCGGATGGAGCCTATATGACGACATGAGCTATTACGATGATTTGGATGCGAGCGATTACCTTCGCGGAGTTCGAGGGCCAAAATATGGCGACATAGCCGCGATCGTCAGTCTGCAGATACCGGTTAATTTCGCTCAAGGCAAATTCTTCCAATGGGAAGCGATGGAGGCGGAGATCTTCCTTATACCATTTTTCGATTTGGGGTATGTCCGAACAAATCCTGCCAAGCCCATTTGGTCTATGGACAACCTTCTGATGGGAGGAGGACTCGATATAGTGATTTTCCCCGAATATGCGCGGTCGTTCACCTATCGGCTCTCTTTGGGGTATAATATAGGTCACTTCCTAGAAACTAAGACTCTGAATTGGAGCGATACCGAAATATGGCTGGGGATAGGGCTTCATCTGTAATCGAAGGTTCGGTTGCAATAGAAAGCGCAAGAATGGGCAATACCCTGCGGGCTGTCGCATATCACGCCGTACCTCAGTCTTCGATGTCCAGCTTTTCGCGCCAGCTCGATTACTTTGCAAAGCACTATGTCCCGCTCGATGCAGAAGGCTTCACGCAGTTCTTAGCCCAGGGATCCTGCCAGAGCTTTGGAATGCTTGAAAACAATGGCCATTATAGCGCAAATACGACAATTTCGAATTGGCAAGACCGCGCACGACACAGACCAGGCCTTATCATCAGCTTCGATGACGGTCTTATCGAACAATACGAAGTCGCCGCGCCTCTTCTCGAAGCCCGCGGTATGCGCGGATGGTTTTTTGTCCCGAGTGCACTTCTTGACTTGGAACAAGAATTTCAGCAAGACTTCTGTGCATTGCATGATATTTCTCTGCGCAGAAAAGAGGCTCGCAAAGAGAAAACCCAGCACTCCCTGGTTTCAAACCGTATTGCAATGGGTTTGAATGAAATCAAGGACCTTGCAAGGCGCGGTCACGTGATTGGTTGCCATACCGCTCACCATGTTCGCATGCGTCCGACTCTCGATACCGCTATACTCTTTGACGAGATTGTAGAAGCTAAGAAAGAGCTCGAGATGCGCCTTGGCTATCCTGTCAATGCATTTGCCTGGGTAGGAGGAGAACCGGATACCTACCGTGCGGACGCCTTGCAGATGCTCTGCGAGGCGGGTTTTTCATGGATTTTTACGACCCAGTCCTCGCTTTTCAGGGTGGGTGGAGATACGCGAGCAATCCATCGCACGGTGCTCGAGCCCGATCTTCCATTCCCGCTTTTTCTTGCAAAAATAAATGGGCTCTCTGACCTTATGCATTGCGGGCGAAGAAAGGCAAGCCTCAACGCCATGCGGCTTTGAAAGAGGCTCATCTATTGCATAAGCGGAATCAAAAGGGCTATCAAGTTGACTGCCTTCAAAAAGGAGGACCATGAAGCCATGAAGCAACCATGTGGTATGTGGGATTGTATGCGGAGTGGTATGGGGGGCTGTATGCGGGCCAAAAAGCCCAGACCATTTCTGCTACATTTCATTTTCTATATATTTTTGTTTTCGGGATCTGGGATGCTTTATGGAAGGAATCTCCTTTTTGCGCAAACAAGGTATTCGCCGGCAACGCTACAGTGGCGAATCGCGCTCAACATAAACCTCGAATATACCCTGAGAAGTGAAGATATCCGACTCGAACCTCCTGTGAGCCAGTTCCCGTCGGCGGCATATTCCAATGGTATCGATATACAACGGAATTATTTTGGCAAATTGCCTTTTGCGGTTCTGAGCATTGAAGCCGGAAGCGCCCTCAATTCGCAAGGATCGGATCAACGTTCTTATAATGATCAGGGTATCGGCGTGGCTGCGGAAGTCGATCTGCGGCATGCTTGGACAGGAGACTACTTTCCTGTGCACAATTTGCCGCTTAAGGGAACAACGCCTGATATAGAAGCGAACATTATTGCGCGATCCGTGCTATATTGGAAATCTCCAATGCTCGATATAGGCTTTGGACGTGACCGCCTCGATTACAATGGCATACTTGAAGGCGGCTTTCTTCCTTCTGCTCGGATACCATATTACGATGCATTAAGAGCTCAAGGAAGGCTTGGTTGCTTTACAATTGACTGGCTCGTGTCCACAATTCAGGCAGTTGAGGCATGGGACAAAAATGATATCACGCCGGAGGTTGGGTATGGCTTTGAGGACCAACCGGGCACGCCTACCATAATTGTAGAGGCAATGAATCGATTTTCCTGGCATTTTGGTGCGTTTTCCGTGGGCGTAACAGATCATGCCATGATGTCTCGTCTCAACAACCACTTTGTGCTGACAGATTTTTTCCCGATAGGCTCGCGCCATCAAGCATCGGTGGCGCAGACCAATAACTCCATGGTGTTCGATGCAAGCTGGGAGCCTTTTGATGGCCTTGCCATAGCTGCACAGCTTGGTCTTGATGATATCGATCTGAATGTGCTCGTAGAGGGTTCAGATACAGGTTCGCCTACTATACCAGCCTATCTGGCGGCTGTACGTTATGATGGCGAAGTAAGAACCTTGCCTTATGCGGTTTATCTTGAGGCTGGCTCCACTCATTGGCTTTGGGGAAACTACGACGGAAGCCAAGCCTGGCCTACTATTGGAGATGTCAATTATTTTGCTCGCTTCATATACCGGTTTCCACGATATCTTGGAGGGTCTATTCTCTTGCCTCTTACAAGTCCTTACGGCCCCGGTGCTGCTTGGATACAGAGTCACGGCGAGCTCATTATCCCAATTGGAAGCGAAAACGATAGGCATCCTCTAAGCTTCGGAGTTGGCTATCGCTTTTTATTCCTCGACATGAATACAGAAGCCAACCTTATCACGACTCAAGTCTATAATAACAGCACAACGCCTGCGGCTCCACATTGGCAAAGTTTCTTCATAAGCCTGCCTTTGCGCCTTTCCGCGGGTTTGTTTTCTTTAGATATCGCACCGAGTTTTGTCGGAAGTGGTGGTTCGACGGGCTTCGAGCTTGACATTGCGCTCTCAGGTACCATAGCATTCGCAACTGTTCATTAGTGATACGAACCTTGTGTAGGCAGTAGCCTTTGCTGTTAATCGATCGAACTGTTATAGACTTAATGATGGATCGTAGGAATATAGATGAAAAAATTACCTTTGTCAGTTATTGGATTTTTTTTATTTCTCATCTTATGCGGAATTTCTGCTTTGCATGCACAGCAGCCAGGCCAAAGCTCTGCTCAACAGTCCGAAGAACTTGCCGGGCAAGGTCTTCTCTTTACACTTGCCACAGAGCTGCCTTACCGCGCGGGTACATATCGCGAGGAAATCGAAGCACGAGGCCTTACACCAAATGCCTCCATATCTCTTCAATATGAGCAAACTCATATTGGCCTCATAGCCGCCATCGATCTCACCAGCGATCAGGTCTATGGCCCTTGGCTGGCAGACAGCCCAACGGGTGCGCTTGGAGATCTTAATTTTCTAATCCAGGAAGCGGGTATGAGAATTTCCGGTGGCTCATTCATTCTCAAAGCCGGTAGGCTTCGCCATTTCGATGTTGTGGATTCACCGTACTCGCTCTTTATCAACGCCAATGGTATCGCGGCGCCAATGATCGACTTTGTGTATAGAGATAGCCGATTCTTTTATGAATCGCGCTTTATCTCACTCACTCTCGATTCGGCAATGCACACGACGGCGTGGCCTAAGGCTTCCTATACCGGTTTTCCCGATCGTGGGGCCAATTTCAAGGTTTTTGGTCTTTCTTTTGGGAGGCTTACGATAGGCTTTGAAGACTCCTCGGTGTATTCCGGCCGAGCATTCGATTTGGAATACTTCCTGAGCCCAATGCCTCAGTATTTTACCCAATATGTCAGAGGCACCGCAGGTCGGCCCTGGTATGCCAACTACGACGATAACTATAATGCAGGATTATTTGTCACCTGGAAGGAGCCCGGGGCTTATGACCTGTATGCGCAGGCTTTTGTCGACGACCTTGGGATGTTGGGACTCTTTGGATGGACGACAAACCCTTGGCAGATTGCGCTGCCCCTCGGT
>JAAYWE010000285.1 GCA_012516755.1 Treponema sp. | reverse complement strand
TACTATCGCCCTGTATCTATGGACATTTCTTTAGATCCAGGAATGTTCGTCTCTTTGATACTCCTTTTCTTACCACGTATTTTTAATATGTATCGCAGAGTCGCAGAAGCAGGCGAAATGCGCGGCATATCTATTTCCAAAAAGAACTTTCGTCGTGCCTTTCTTATGCTCGGGCAATTGATCTCGATGGGCCTCTTGCAGTCGTGGAGGATATCAATGGCAATGGAGCTGCGCGGCTACTCACCATATAGGAGCATAAGACTGTCGAGATTCAAGAAACAAGATGGGATCTTGCTGGGCCTTTCTGCAATTATGTTCCTACTTTGAAATTCTATTTTGAGAAATGCCTGGCTTCCTGCCATGGCTCGATCAATGAGCCTTGAGCACAGTTGTCTTTCTCAGTTGCTCTCAATTCCCACAGCTCAATGGCCTGGAGTTTTCCCTCTACGATAGCCGGACCAAGTCTTCGGAAAAGCAGAGTCTTTCCTTCCAGTTGTGGAAGTCGTATCTCGGGAGCTAATTCGCTGTCCAGATCTTGCGCTGCCGGAACAAGACTTGAATGAGAGCTGGCCCTGGAACTTCCGGCGCAAGCCGCGGCTACCGTCTCCCTTATTGTCAGTATTGCGGTTCCCAATACTTTGTTTAGGTTTTCAAGTCGACTCGCTATGTTGACAGAATCACCTACGGCCGTGTAGGCAAAACGGTGAGTCGAGCCAAGGTTGCCTACTACTGCGGAGCCTGTGGCAATCCCTATTCTGGTTCTCGGGGATATCCCGAAGCGCTTTTCCAGCTCAGGACCTATTTCTCTGAGCTTTTCTTGAATGTGGCATGCTGCCATGCAGGCGCGCAAGGCATGGTCTTCGATGTCTAGCGGAGCATTCCAGAATGCCACTACCGCATCGCCTACATATTTGTCGAGAGTTCCTCCCTGTGCCAGTATTTCTTCGCTAATGATCCCCAGATACTCATTCATAAACTGGGTAAGTCGCTCTGGATCTAGTTTTTCGGAAATAGCTGTAAAACCAGCCAAATCCGAGAATAGCGTTGTTATCACTTTCGATTCTCCACCGAGCCTAAGGACCTTCGGTTGTTCGATTAGCTCGGATATCACTTCCGGAGACAGATACTGAGCAAAAGCCCTACGCAAATAAGCTCTCTGTCTGCCCTCCGCTTGGTAACCAAGAACTATGGCGGCTATAAAGGCAAAAAGCCCGGCTGCAATCGCAGGAGCTGCATTATAGAACACGAGATTTCGGAAAAAAGCAAAGCTCAATCCGATTGGGATTATAATCGCTGCGACAAATCCCACTATTGTCCAGATCCTTGTTCGCATGGTCGGAAGAAGAGCGGCCAGGACAAGAGCAAGGATAGTTATGCAGACTTCTACGCCGATGGGAGAAAGCTCTATAAAAGATGAAGAAAGCGCATTGCTAATAAATGTGGCGTGAATCTCCACGCCGGGTTGTGCGGGATTTATCGGTGTCGCTTGTCTATCCATGAGCCCTGGAGCGGTTATACCGATCAAAACGATTTTGCCTTCAAAGTTCAGCTCCTGATTTAAGCCAGCAAAATCAGAGCCCCCGGTACCTGGAGAGCCAGCAAGGACTTGCGCTGCACTATATCGCTCGAAGCGAGAAGAATCCTCGAATTTAAGAAACACCGTCTGCTCGAAAGCCTCAAAAGGCGCAAGTGGCTCGAGAGGTTCAAAGGCCTCAGAAAGAGAGATGCTTTTCTCGTCGGCAATCGAATTCTTTCTATTAAAAGCACTTATTGCGGCCAATCCGAGAGAGGGGATCTTTCCAGCATCTGTATCTAATGCAGCCTGGTATTGCCTGCAGATACCATCTGAATCTACTCGGGCAACCACATGGCCGTATAGTGCATTGGAGACGGCTAGCACAGGCTTTCTGTCTGTAAGGGTTGCCAAGACCACATTGCCTGCGGACCTCATTGCCTCTGCACAGCGAGAGTCATCTTCGGGACCATAAGTGGAAGGCTCCGTAAATAGAATATCATAGGCTTGGACATCGGCATTGCGTAAAGAGTATGCTATTAGCCCATATAGTTCCCGAGGCCAAGGCCAACCAAGACCGAGCTCATTCTGTACCCAATCAAGGCTGGATTGGTCGATCATGACAAGCGCAATTGGCGCTTTTTTCCTGGAAGGTGAAAGGGATGCAGAATCTGACGAACCGGAATTCTTACGTAAAGTTTGGGAGGAAGTATTATCCTCCTTCTTGCCTTCCGCCGCTACCAGCAAACGCATCTCCCGATCATAGAGGGCCATACCAGCCTTATTGGAAATCCCTGTCCACTGGAACAAAAGAATTCCAAAGACACCGGCTACTAGCGCATATAGAAATCTCTTTACTTTATTCAAAGCATGATTAGATCTTAAAGTGCTGTGGTCGGGCTTGCCTGCCTCTGTCATATATTTCATTCTAAAATACTTTGAGATTGCCTAGAATAGAGGCCGAATGGCTTCGAAGCGCTCTTGCCTCAAGAGCTCGAGAGACACAGGGCTGATGATTAAGTTCTCCTTTGCGAGCTCATATCCAGAATCAAGAAAGCCTTGTTCGCAAGCTAGATTACTATTATGCCACGACTCATCTTCGTTTTGCAGAAGCGAATCCAGTCTTTGTACGCATTCTTTGCGGTGTTCGAGCTCGGCTCGTTGAGAATATTCCTCAGCAAGGCTGCCTATTCTCGATAGTCTATCTTCGGCCAAAGGATGCTGCATCGAATACTGCTGAAAACGCTCATCCTTAGAATTCTCCAGCGTTACTACAAAATCTCCGAGGGCTGAAGGTCTATACTCGGCTTCGTAAAGCATGCGCATCGCTTCGGCGTCTGCTTCGAATTCCATGACTTGCGAATAACCTTGCACAGATATCAGAGAAACAAAATCATGCACCGCCGCCAAGAACAGCTCCATAGCCTCCTTATTGTAAGACTGCGCGCTCTCTGTGGAAAGCATTACATAGTATTTTGCTAAATCCCCCATGCGATAGCTCGTGAGTGCCAATAATCCGTGTCCCAACGCTGTATGAGATATCTCATGTGCTAAAAGAGCCGCAAGCATGTCCTCATTGCCTGTCAGCTTCAGAAGCCCCCTTGTTATCAATACGAATCCGCCCGGCGCAGCAAAAGCATGCGCTTCTTCGCTGTCGAGGACCAATATATGATATCCCTCCGGCAGGCATGGCCTGGCTGAATAAAATGCCAACCCTTGCCCTATCTTATTTATATAGGCTGTTAGCTCAGGCTGATCATAAACTTGATACTGAGACAGCACGGCGGCGGCGACTACTCTCCCTATAACGTATTCTTCCTCATAGGTGAAGGGTTCAGATTCGATTTGAAAAGAGCGCACCGCTTCCAAAATGAGCCGCGATTGTTCGGGCGTAATCATGCCCTGAAGCAAGGCTTGATCGAGAAAAAACTGAAGAGACTCCGGCGTTATGGTGCAAGATGCGAAAAACGGTAGGATAAGAATCAGCGCAAGAATAACCGATAGCACGCGAGATTGAAGCACAATCTTCCGCACCTCATGGTTCTCCTTCCAAAATATCTATGCCATGGATAAATGCCAGGCATTCCGCATAAGAATAGCTATTCTTTTCCATTGCATCCACTGCTTCGAAGTCGAAAGCACTTGATTCTCTGAGCGACAATTCAAGACTAGATGAAAAGCCCTTGCCAGCAAGGACAATCTCAGTTTCCTGCAGTGGAGGTGGATCGGAGACATCGTCAGGGTTCAAGGAGACTTTGACTGGAGAAAGTGCACTCATGTGGATATATCCCGGCCTATTTAGTCCCCGAACAAAGCCAAATATCCAGTCGTTTTCGATGCGTATTATGGCAACTGGAGTCTTGTAAGCGGCAAAAGAGAGCGCCGGCGAAACAAAAGAAGGCTCGGCTCTAACTGCGGCTTTTTCGACCCTGATGAGCATGGTGCTCTCCAGGGACTTTTCCTGCGCCGAGAGAATTGTCAAACCCGCAAGAGCCAGAAAAATCGCAAAAAACCATCGATATTTCATAGCACACCTTCTTGATGACGTCTGGGTGCCCATAACGGCGCAACCAGCGCCAGCCTCCTATCATACTTCATTTCTTGATATGCGAGCAGAAAGACGAAAAATCATCTGCGGCTTTCATTTTGAGCCCCGAACGCATACATTGCTACTCGCACCCACCTATACATATAAGAATATATCACGCAGCAAAACAATCTTCAGATGGCTTGACTGCATAGCTTATCCTTCCATTTAATAAGCGCCATAGCTATAGGCCTTCGCGGATCATCCGGAGACATTTCCTGCAATTCTCTCTCCAATCTCACATAATCCGAAAGGGCGGTGGCTCCTTTTTCTTGTGGAAGCTGTAGCCATCCGTATACATGCTTCTTCCAAGATAAATGCTGATCAGCCGTCAAGGTTTCAGGAAAATTGCGCGCAAGAAGCCTGCCCATTAGGGTTGGAATTCTTGGATCCTGAAATCGAATGCGAAGAAACTCGTTTTTTGCAGCCTGTGGACCGCTATTCATTAACTCTCTATGGAAACGCTCCAGTTCTCTGCGATCCTCGTCTGAATAGAATCCGCCGGCATATAAGGCATGTTCAGGATCAAGCTCATCAACCGATTTTCTCTCAAATCGATAGGCAGCAATGAAGCGCACTTTAAGATCAGGATTTGCCTCGAGAATACGCAGATTCTCTCTGCATTCCACAAGATCGATACCCAGCCGCGCTCGAGCTTGTCGATTTAACACGCTGAGAGGAGCAAGGTAGGGACAGCTGTTGAGGCGAACCATATTGAGAGGTGGACGAATCTTTTCATCTTCCTGCCTCTCCGAGAATAAAAGGTCGCGCAATTCATCTTCGGACATATATAAAAAAGGCTTAGGATCGAAGCGCAAATCATAGGTCACAAGAGCATGGCGATCATCTTCCAGTAGCCCTAAGGGAGTTATTACCGTCGAACAACCACCTTGTCTCGTATAGCGCTGTGAAGTGTGTACGAGCATATTCTCCCGGCGAGAGAGATCTACAAGGCGCGCTAAGTTCTCGCGACGACGGTGGCGGTAATACCATTCGAAGAGCTTTGGATAAGTCTCGAGCACCTTGCGGGCAAGGCCTATAGTCGCCCTTACATCGTAGAGGGCGTCATGAGCATTCTCATGGGCAACATTTTGTGCTTTGGCAAGATCAACAAGCTTGAACAATGGGTTGCCCTCGCCATTTATTGGCCACTCGAAACCTTCATATTTGAGATCGTGGACGGCTCGCATCAGATTTATTACATCCCAGCGAGAATTGTTGTTCTTGTACTCCCGACTGTAGGGATCCATAAGATTTCTATAGAAAAGATTGCGAATGAACTCATCGTCGAACTGGATGGAGTTGTAGCCTGTCACCGTGCTGCCTGGAACACTCATTTCGCGCTGTATCCTTTGAGAGAACTCATATTCGGATAAGCCTTTCTCTTCGGCTTCCTGAGGAGTAATGCCATGTATATAGCATGCCTCGGGATCAGGAAGATAATCGAGAGGAAGCCTACAGTACATAACGACTGGCTCTGCTACCTCTTCGAGCGCTATATTCGTCCTTATAAAAGCGCACTGCGCGATGCGATCGTGCCTAGGATTGCGACCAAAGGTCTCGAGGTCATACCATAGAATTGATACTGCCATCTTTATTTCGTTCTATCTTCTATAGGCATTTTCTATGCTTTTTCATCAATAGTAAACATCGCGGGATTAAAATCATCCGATCCTACCCAGAGATTTATCATAATACCCCCTTCGGGAATTTTTTCCACTTTTGCACCCTTGACATGATAGCCGATGAGTTCGAGCCGGGCGTCGCCTAACAGATCTCGGCCTAGCATTGTCCCATAGTAAGAGGCAAGTTCCGGTCTCTGATGCATCTTCAAACCTTGCTCTATTTCCGCGATCTCTTCATCGCTATGGTACCGATCATCTATAGCGACTATATGAAAACCATCGTTTTCGAGATGCAGAGATATCACCATCTTTTTCGGATTGTTGCGCAAAAGATAATTAGCAAGCTCGCTTATGAGTTGTACATATAGATCGTGCCTTTTCATTCTCATTCTCCTCTTGCTTGGCTTAAGAAGCCCTCAATCGGCCTGGATTTGCTCATTCAACCTTGTTTGCGACCTTACTCGACCGATACCAATCGATAACCGAAACGATCAAAGTTGCGGTAAGCCCCGCCGCAAACCCATTGTTGTAGAGAGCCATACCTCCGTGCCAAAAGCATGTTCTATCCACAATAACAAGATGCAAGAATCCCGCAACAAAGCCTAATAAAGGCCCAAATTCTCCAGAAAGAGGCGCTAGTGCCGTCCCAAATAGGATGGCCAAAAGCGGCCCCGGCTCATATAAATCCTTATCGAATACGAAAATTGCCACCACGATACCAAGCACAATCGGAAAAACATTCTTAATATGTTTTCCAAAGAATGAAAAACCAAGAATCGTAAAAAGCCCTCCCAAGACGGGCCCATTGAAAGGAGCTTCGATAATTAGCATAAAGAGCCAGAAGGACAGTCCTAATACTATCATGTTTAGAAAGGCACCCTTTGTCGATACGAAGTCGGAAAAATCACTCGGAAGCCTGCCGCTCATGCCTAGAATCTTGCGGAAATCCAAATAGGCATGCCGAAATAGAGCGACAATGTTCTTGGGATCTTCCTTCACAATGCAAAAAAGAGCAATCAGCAAAACAATAGGTAACAAAGCTATAAGAATTGGACTATGAGCCGTCCCCCATATTTCAATAGGTAGAATGTCTGCGCCCGTCGCATGGGAAAGCGAAGCCGCAAAAAGCCCCAAAAAACCTGCGGTCAAACCCATGTTGTAAAGATTGTATCCCTGATGAAGCCGAAGCATGGC
>JAAYWE010000284.1 GCA_012516755.1 Treponema sp. | reverse complement strand
GGAATGAGGCCCACAGAGCCATTGTCGAGCTGAATGTTGTTCTTGGTCCCATAATTGGTGGTGATGGTTGCGTCTGGATCTAAGCGAAAGACTATGTATGCATACTTGGGGAGCTTTGGGTTCAGTGTGTCGAATCTGTAGAGGTAGTCCCCAGCGCCTGTCTCTTGCAATTCTATAAACTCATAGTCGGTCAGCATGATTCGAGCCATATTGTTGCCAAAATCGCGTAAGCATTCGAGCAAAGGCTGAATGAGTTCTACCCTCGCCTGCTCCATTGGTATTCTCTCGATTTCGACAGTTACCGGCTTATAGGTAACACAGGAACCGAATAGAAGCGCTATACATAACGCTAAACTGAGCACAAAAGCCCATGTTGTCCTTTTCATGGAAACCCCCTCCGTAAAATCGAGGCGCTAATTGGCTCCTTAGCGCTTCTATTTCAGCGTTCTGCATTTCATTTGGCTATGTTTCTCTATCGGTGTTTCTACATTGCGCCTTCGAAAATTGCGTATTTCCAAAGTGCGCCTTTCCGGATTGCACATTTCTAGACTTCTCATTTTCAGTCTAGGTTGCGAGATAGATGGTGTCAAGGTTCTCAGATATATTATTGTGCCCGACCGAACGGAGATTGGTCGTAATTGAATTAATCCACAAAGATGTCGATCATGTGGTAGTCTTATTCATGCCGCTTATACATTATAATTTCATCGATTCCGTCACGCGCGAATGATAGAAGAACTCCAGCCTTCTCATAACCATGCCGTTCATAGAAAGAGATTGCTTTTTCATTGAAATCAGAGACCAATAGGAACCAGGCTCTTCCAATATTGCGCGTGCGTTCTTCGAACTCTTGCAGAAGCATGCTTCCGATTCCTGAACTTCTTCTTTGCTCGTCTACCGCGATGAGCTTAAGATAGGGCGCTTGCGCAAATGCTCCTTTTGGCTCTACCCAGGCAAAGCCTATAATACGAGAAGCATCGCTCTTCTTGGTTTCTGCATTTCCATTTTCCCTAGCCACAATAAGCATCCCTGATTGCGCGATACTTACAAGTATAGCCTTGGAGATCGCTTCTTGAGTAAATTCATATTTTATGCCTATTTCCGAATTGCATGCGATTCTTGAGCAGTCAATAATATCATCTTCGCTGCCTATGGCAATGAAACAATCATCCGCCATTTTTCTCTGCCCTCCTTATTATCTTTCTCTTATCTTTCCATATCTAAATAACGCTTCGAGCTAGGCTTTCTTTTCTCTGGTCAAAGATGCAAAAATCAATGATATAGATAACAGGCCACACGATGATCCGATGATCCAATCGGCAAAAGCATTGGGCGCTCCCTTGTGCATCTATCCATTGCCTGCGAACAGCGATCTGCAAATGGGCAACCCATTCTTGTGCTGATTGGAGAAGGGACATCTCCCTTTAAGAGAATTCTAGAACGCTCTCGCTCCAATTTTGGATCTGGAATGGGAACCGCGGAAAGCAAGGCTTTGGTATAGGGATGAAATGGCTCTCTATATAGGTCGATCGAGGAAGCGATTTCAACAATAGTTCCGAGATACATAACAATTATGCGATCACTGAAATATGAGACAACAGCTAGATTATGGGCAATAAACAAATAGGTCAGCCCGAATTCTCCTTGCAAATCTTTCATTAGATTGAGGAGC
>JAAYWE010000283.1 GCA_012516755.1 Treponema sp. | reverse complement strand
GTGATTTTCTCCACTGCTTTGAATTCCTGATGACCGGGCTCTGGATTTCGATACAGCCATTCATTCATCTCCAGTAGCTGCGGGCTTAGAATGTCAATGCGAGCAATAAGCTCCTCAGGTACATCCTGAGCAAAAACGACCCATCCTGCGATCAATAGCAGGATACCAGCGAGCAGCATTATGCGCATTTTTTTATGCATAATGTGGCCTCCTTGGATTGTGCTTATGCATGCCCGGCAACGCCGGGTTAGTTGCTCATTGCTCAATATATGAGGAGAGTTTGTATACGATTTATAGAAACGCTGTCAAGGGGTGAGTGCATGAATATGCATTGTTTTGAGCAAATTATTGAATATATTTAAGCCATTCTTTTCCGGTTTACCAATTGTTCTGCTTTTTCGGCTATGGCGTCCGCATCCATGCCAAATTTTTTGAGAGTCTTCAGATAAGCTCCGCTTTCTCCAAATGTATCGTCTAATCCTATCAAGGATATGGGAACAGGTTTGTTTTCAAGGCAGCAAACTGCAAGTTCGTAGCCAAAACCATTTCGTCGCTGATGGTTTTCTGCTACCAAGAGAGCATTTGTCTTAGAAAGAGAATTCTCAAGCGCTGCCTTATCCCATGGTTTGATTGAATAGAAGTCGATCACTTCGGCTTCGATCCCTTTATTAGAAAGCATATCAGCTGCTTGAAGAGCCTGAATTACCATATCTCCATAAGCAGCTATGGTAATGTCATTTCCAGTTCTTATGGTTTTTGATCCTCCAAGAACAAAGCTTTCTTTTGAGCTATAGAAATCATAGAGCGGATCTCTCATTAGGCGTGTGAACACAGGGCCGGGGGTAGCAAGAGCGATATCGAATGCGGCTCTAGCTGACTCTGTATCTGCGGGTGCAAGAACCTTCATGTTAGGCAATGTAGTCATAAAAGCTATATCTTCCGTAGCTTGATGTGTGACTCCATTCTTTTTTTCAAGGCCGTTGCACCATACATGATCGAGAAGAATTATGGACGAATAATCAGCATGAGCTCGGTTTCGGCAAAGCGAGGAGGAGGTGTCTTTGGTGGCGCTCATTATTCTGCGGCAAAAGCAGGCATACTCGCCTTTTCAAAGGCTTTTGCACGAGAAGTATCTCCTTTGGGTATAACAGTTAATTCAATTGCACCGGGACTTGCGGCAACTGATATCCGAGGCGGATTGGAAGATGAAGAGACTCAGGCAAAAATGACTTCCGATATACCATGTCGCCGAATGGCAAAGCCGGAAGAAATAGCCGCTGCAGTCTGTTTCCTTGCTTCAGATGAAGCTGCCTATATAACAGGAGAGGAAATAGACATCAATGGCGGATCACACATGGACTAAAATATTGAATGGTATTTTTTTGATTAGTTCTAATTTATTGTCTAAGGGTTCCATAAGTACTTTATGATAATGACACTCACAGAAATGGAATCCTTAGATACTTACTATTATAATAGAAATCAATAAATGGATAATTGAGAGATGAGTATGAACATTGTCATCCTTGATGGCTATACTTTGAATCCTGGTGATCTATCATGGGACGATTTTAGGGCTCTTGGAGAGCTTGCAGTGTATGATAGAACACCAGAGAATAAGATCGTGGAAAGAATTGGCAATGCAGACGTGGTGATTGTCAATAAGGCTCCTATATCGAAAACGACATTGGATAGATGTCCCAATATCAAATACATTGGCATCCTGGCTACAGGCCATGATATAGTCGATATAGCTGCATGCACCGAGAAAGGAATTGTCGTATCGAACATTCCCACCTATGGCACTAATGCGGTGGCACAATTTGCAATTGCGCTTCTATTGGAGCTTTGCCATCATGTAGGAGCTCATTCGGATTCTGTATTTGCTGGTGAATGGTCAAGAAGCCCTGACTGGTGCTATTGGAAATATCCTCTTATTGAGTTGGCAGATAAAACAATGGGAATAATAGGTTTTGGAAGAATAGGGCAAGCAACAGGAAAGATAGCTCAGGCTCTTGGTATGAAAGTCATAGCTTACGATGAATATAAAATACCTAATCTCGAATCAGAATCCAGTCGTTATGTGGACATTGATGAGCTTTTCGCACAGTCAGATGTTATTTCTTTGCATTGTCCATTATTACCATCCACTAAAGGAATTATCAATGCAGGCAATATTGCAAAGATGAAAGATGGAGTTATGATTATCAATGCGGCGAGAGGCCCACTGATCGTAGAAGAGGATCTCTTCCAGGCATTAGAGACTGGCAAAGTGGCGGGAGCAGCCGTAGATGTCGTATCTAAAGAACCAATTCAAGTATCGAATCCACTGCTAAAAGCAAGGAACTGCATCATTACTCCTCATATTGCCTGGGCACCAAAAGAATCGAGAATAAGACTGATGAAGATTGCTATGGAAAACCTAGTGGCTTTTATTGAAGGCAAACCTCAAAATGTCGTAAACAAATAGGAAGCTAGCTCCTGGCAGCTCGGCGATTGCAATGCCAATGTATCAAGAGTTAAAATCTGTTTCAAAGAAGTCATAGGGATTTCAGTTGAGGAACTATTTTGCGCTTCTAGTAGAGACAAAAAGAGACATGAAGATCCTCACTGTTCATGATCTTCCAGGTCGCCGGATTCCTAATTTCTTCATTTTGCTTTGAAGGGTGCTGGGTTTGAGACCGAGTATTGTGGCAGCTCCATCGGTACCATAGATTTTTCCATTG
>JAAYWE010000282.1 GCA_012516755.1 Treponema sp. | reverse complement strand
TCTGCAGAGAATCGCAATTACTAGCGTACAAAGAGCCTTCGACGTGCTTGTTGATCAATGCGGAATAAAGAGCCTCTCCGAGATCTGTCCTGATAGCGAATGCAGTAATTGCCTTATTCTATATGATGGTAGGCTTGTACATAGCTATATCCTGCCTGCCTTTCTTTTGCGGGAAAGGCATATAGAGACAATCGAAAATTTCACCAAGAGCAAGGAATATGGCATTCTATCCGCAGAGTTCGATAAGGAGGGCCTATTGTCCTGTGCTTACTGCAATAATTCGCTGATGCTCGTAGCAATTCATTTGATTCAAAGATCTTTATCTCCCTCATGGCATGAGATATCGGATATCCTTGCCAGCTTGCATTGCAGCCATATTGATCCCAGAGCCTTTGCTGATGCGCTCTCCAAAGTAATACAGCAATTGCCCATAGCGAGAAAAACGCCATGAACCTTAGCGAAATCTATTATCCGCGTAGTATCCAAGAACTCATAGCCATAATGGCCCGACAAAAAAATCTGCAGATAGTTGCTGGCGCAACAAGCTTCGGATATATTCAAGACACACGTTATCTTTTTTTTGAGCCTTCTATAGCAAGCATCAGAAATATACCCGAACTAAAAACCATTCATAAGACTGAGCGGATGATATCCTTCGGGGCTGCATGTGCTCTAAACGACCTTGAATCTGTATATCCATTCGAAAAAAAACCTGCCAGAGAAGTATTAAGAGCCACCGCAAACTCCACAGTGCGAAACATTGCAACTATAGGTGGACATCTTATGTATCAAAAGAGATTCCTTGCTCTTTGGCCTCTGTTGGCATGCTTAGATGCAGAACTTGAGTTCAAGGGACCCTCAGGAACAAGCATCAAGAATATATGGTACCTGACCAATGAAGAAGGCTTGCCTTCTCTGGAATCCAGAAGGGTTCTCACAAGAATTAGAATTCCGCTTCAATCTATCGATCGCCTTTTTATTAGAAGAACAGGTGCGGAGATTTTCCCCAACGGAGATGGTGCATATCTAGTTGCGGCCTCTACCATCGAACGCAACTCGATTTCTTATTTTAGGCTGGTTATAGCCGGACAGCGTGCATTCCGAGATTATGATGCTGAGCAAAGAATTACCTCTTCGCCCTATCCCCTGACGGAACGTGTTTTTCATTCCGTCTTAAGGATGTATAGCGAGAGCCTCCATCGTACCAAATTCTGGAATATGGAGCTTTTCCTTCCGCTGATATCGCAGGCACTCGAAGACCTGCAGCGATCAAGTGTATTATAGCTAAGGACTAAATGAGAGGTATCATGTCAGAGAATGACAAAAACCGCGGTACCCTTTATCTTTTACCGGTTCCTTTATTGCCTTATTCACCTGAAGATTGGAAGCCTTGTCAACTCATGAATATGATGGCCCCCAATGTTATTGCCATAATGAAAAGCGTTCCATATTTTGTGATAGAATCAGAGAAAACAGCCAACCGACTGCTCTCCCGATTGCTTTCGCCAGAGCAATTCTCTGAGGTCGGGTTTTTTATCCTCAATGAGCACTCGAAAGAAGAGGATCTCAAGGCTCCGCTTTCTGCACTGAAAAGCGGTTATGACTGTGCCATACTTTCCGAGGCGGGGCTTCCTTGCATAGCGGATCCTGGTGCGGCGCTTGTATCTCTAGCACATGAAGAGCAGCTGCGAATTGTTCCAATCGGAGGCGATAGCTCCTTACTCCTCGCGCTCGCTGCTTCTGGTCTCAATGGTCAACGCTTCTGTTTTCTCGGCTACATGCCAATACGAAGCGAAGAGCTTCAAAAAGAACTGGTCCTTGAAGGCCAAGCTGCCATGCACGATAAAGCTGCAAGAATTTTCATCGAGACTCCATACCGTAATGAAAGGACATTAAGAGCTTGTATTGAAGCACTACCTGAAAATCTCTATCTTTGCGTTGCATGCAATCTTGGAACCAATCAGCCACTAATAAGGTCGATGCCCATTGCATCTTGGCGAAATAAAGCCATTATAATCCCAGAGAAGCCAGCCGTGTTTTGCTTTGGAATACCCGCAAAGCTCAATAAGAAGCAGCTTCAATCAGCTAGTAGAGAAAGACGCTCCTTGAGATAAGCGCTTTTCTCCTTTAAGCCAATTGCTTTTGTCTGTATCCGAATGGCATTTGGCTTTTCTGTCGATAGGCGGATTGTGCCTGCAGACTCACGTATAAGTCTCAGAATTTTCTCCGCGGAAATCTTCGAGACCTTCGAAAATTCCACGGTAACGATTCCTGCTCGCTCCTGCAGGCGCCCTATGGAAAGCTTTCTACATAAGACTCTCATTTCTGCAAGCGAAAGCAGAGAGAGTGCCTCATCCGGAAGGGGACCAAAACGCTCTTCAAGTTCCTCATGTAGAGAATCAATCTCCCCCTGTGTCCAAACAGAAGCGATGCGCTTATAGATTTCCATTTTAATCATCGGAGCAGAGATATAGCTATCTGGTATATAACCAGAGTACTCGAGCTCCAGATAGGGCTCTTCTTCCTCATTCTGGATGCCTGAAAGTCTAGATACGGCATCGTCGAGCAATTTTAGATACAGATCAAAACCAACAGCATATATATTACCGGATTGCTCGCGTCCTAGAAGATTCCCCGCGCCGCGAACCTCGAGGTCTTTCATTGCAATCTTAAAGCCAGAGCCAAGCTCAGTAAAATCGGATATTATTTGAAGTCGTTTCATCGCAATTTCGCTGAGAGCCCTCTTATCTGGGTATAGAAGATAGGCATAGGCTTGTCTATCGGATCGTCCTACCCTGCCCTTAAGTTGATAAAGCTGAGAAATACCATAATTATCTGATCTATCAATAATTATAGTGTTGACGTTTGGAATATCGATACCATTTTCTATGATAGTAGTGGAAACAAGGACATGGAAGGCTCCATGGATAAAGCGATGCATTATCGACTCTAGATCTTGGCCATTGAGCTTGCCATGGGCACTCTCTACTATGGCTTCGGGAACAAGCTGTCGGATAAAATACTCAACTTCGGGCAGTGTTTCAATGCGATTATGGAGATAAAATATCTGACCGCCCCTCGCTATCTCATTTCTTATTGCGCGGGCGACGAGTTCAGGAGAGAATTCCTCTACAAAAGTCTGAATTGGTTGTCTTTCCAACGGAGCCGTCTGCAGAACAGACATATCTCTAATCTTGAGTAGCGACATATGAAGGGTACGAGGAATGGGAGTCGCCGTTAAGGTTAGGCAGTCTATACCGACCTTCATTTCCTTTAAGCGCTCCTTGTCTTTCACCCCAAAACGCTGCTCTTCATCGACAACGAGTAGCCCTAAGTCTTTGAAACGTACATCCTTTTGAAGAATCCTATGAGTGCCAATTACCATGTCGATGCTTCCATCCGCTAATCCCTTTATAACAGCATTCTTAGTTTTTCTATCGACCAGTCGTGAGAGCAGCGCCACTTTGATTGGAAAATCTCCAGCCCGCTCGAGAAAGTTCTCGAAATGCTGTTCGGCTAGAATAGTGGTAGGAGCAAGAAATGCAACTTGCTTGCCTGCGAGGATCGCCTTGAAACATGCTCTCATGGCAATCTCTGTCTTCCCAAAGCCCACATCACCGCACACTAACCGATCCATGGGCTTCGAGCTCTCCATATCGCGTTTGACCTCTTCGATGCATTTTAGCTGATCTTCGGTTTCTTCATATGGAAATGCTGCCTCAAATTGGATCTGCCATTCGTTATCAGATGGAAATGAAAAACCACGGGCGTTTTTCCGACGAGCATAAATCCGGATAAGTCGCTCAGCAAGCTCCTCCACCGATTTACTGACTCTTTTCTTTCTGTTTTCCCAGACTTTTGATCCAACCGAGTCGAGATGGGGAGCCTGGCCTTCATTGCCTATATATCTTTGTACTAGGTTAGCCTGCTCGATAGGCACAAAGATCTTTTCATTGCCTGCATATTCGATACAGATATAATCTCGCTCCAGACCGAGGACTATCAGACGCTCTATCCCCGCAAACTTACCAATGCCATAATTGGTATGAACCACATAATCACCTGGAGTTAGATCTATAAAGCTCTCGATTACGGCACTTTTCGTCTTGGCAATAGAACGAGGGACATGTTTCCGCCTGCCAAAGAGCTCGTGCTCGGCGAGAACTCGCAATTTGAGAGAAGGAATGGTAAAGCCAGCAGAAATGGGCCCTTTAGCGATAACAATAGAATCATCCTGGATGAGCGAACTAATCCGCCCTGCTTGTAGCTCAGTGGAGGCAATTATCCATGTTTTATAGTTTTCTTTTTTAAAACCCGACAACTCTTCTTTGAAGAGCCTTATATTCCCGAAATAGGAGTGTGGTGGTTCTGCTTCCAAAGATATGCGCTCTGCTGAGCCATCGACTCCCTTCAATGCATGACAGAACAGCACAGAGGAGAAAGCAGCAAATAGCCCATCTGGACTTATATGGATCTTATTTGGCGGTGGCACTAAGACTTCCCGAAGTGCAATCCGATACATTGAGGCATATTCTTTCCTTAATGTCTCGGAAATTGCATAAATGCGCTCGCTGCCTACTAGCACAAGCATCGCCCTATTATCGAGATAATCCACTAGGTTGTACATTTTATCAAATGCAAGCGGAAACCATAGTTCTTCGCCCTGCATCTGCTTTTCACTGTCAAGAATCTCGATAATCTCCTTAAAACGAGGATCATTTCGCATGAAATCCGTAGCATTGTTCTGCAGCTGATAGATCCTGGTTTTGTCCCACACGAGTTCTTTGAGAGGTCTTACGTGTACTTGAGTAAGCTTCTCGCGCCCGGTTTGTGTCTCAGGATCGAAACGGATTATTCTTTCGATACGATCATA
>JAAYWE010000281.1 GCA_012516755.1 Treponema sp. | reverse complement strand
TCCTATAAAAAGTTAACACGGACGCTGGCGTTGAACTCCTGTCAGAACTATTTTAGAAATATTTGGCTCTTGTAAATTTTCTTCGCCCTTCGGTTTTTGCTCACTTCTAAAAATGAATTATCTTTATTTCCCTTTTTAATCAAAAATATAAAAGCGCTCTATGCTTGCTCATGCTCTTCTTCCAAGGCTTGCAGCCTGCGGAGCGAGCGTAAGTATCTATTAAGCCTATCGCTATCTTTTTCGCTTATGGCATCGAGCCTTGTAATATCGAGATTGTCGCGGAGGTCAGCAATCTTTACTCGTCGAGCAATAGAATCATGCATCGCACGCTCAATGAAGTGAGCATATCCTTCGGGCCCATGCTCATCATCCTGTTTCGTTACTGCA
Organism: Treponema sp.; assembly: GCA_012516755.1. Taxonomy (GTDB): domain Bacteria; phylum Spirochaetota; class Spirochaetia; order Treponematales; family Rectinemataceae; genus Rectinema. The sequence continues at coordinate 3,063 of JAAYWE010000281.1, read as the reverse complement.
AGCAAGGCTTCAAATAATCTCTGCGGTAAGAGGTTCTTTATCTCTTGCACTGATTCAGCAGGACCATCCTCCATTACATCATGAAGGACTGCTACAATTCGCTCTTCGATGCTATCAAGTTGCAGCATGACGCGGAGCGGATGCAGAATATAGGGGGCTCCTGCTTTATCGCGCTGACCTTGATGGGCTCTACATGCAATTTCGATTGCCTTTTCGAGAATGACATTATTTTCGATACTTTCAAATGAAGATTCCGCTTTTCCCATATGCACCTCCTCACACCAGCCCAAAATATTTCTCAAAGAAACTCATCAGCTTTGTGATAATGCCTTGCTTTTTTGCTTCACGGCTTCCAGCAACAGCAAAACGGGAAATGGGCGGCAGAATCTTGTCGATGTCCGTTCCGGTGGTCCTCAGTACACCGTCACGGAATGCGTTGTCGAGGAATTTCTTCGTTTCTTCGAATTTGAGATTCTCTTCGCCGACAATCGCATTGAGGTCCGCCTCCTTCTGCTTGAGGACGAAAGCGCGCCAATCCTCATCAACATTGGTGGACGCATTGATGGTTTCGATGAAGTTTTTGATGAGCTCGCGCTTGCTTCTCAGCTGGGTGCTGGATCCGATGGCCTTATCGATCGATACCAGAATACTTTTATCCTTGCAGTTGGAGGCATGATACTTGGCAACGAGCATCAGGATGTAGTCGATGTTGATTTCGATTTGCTTGATGAGCTCGATTTCAAAGACGATGTCGTCATTGATTTTTTCCTTCTCATTTTCTTTCGCTTTGCTGAATTCCTGATACAGATCGATGTAGACGCTCAGGTAGTCCTGGAAGTCTCGCTCAGCCAGAATTTCGTTGCCTTCAAAATTGTCAAAAGCCGTCAGGATATTCTTGAGCCGCAGAATTGCGCCATACAGTTTGATGAATTCTTTCTGCCTGGCTTCTCCTGTGATGGCTTGGCCAAGGGGAAACTTGGTCTGCAGTTCCTCGATCAGCTCGATATAGCCTGGCTGATGCTTGCCGTGTTCATCGTTGTAGCCATGGTAATAGCTGTCATAGTCTTTCAAGAGCACGATACTGCCGGCATCCTTGTCGCCGAACAGCGCAATCGCCTCATCAGTTTCTTTTTGCAGATTCCTGAAGCAGACAATATTGCCATAAGTCTTTACGGAATTGAGAATCCGGTTGGTGCGCGAAAAGGCCTGCAACAGGCCATGCAGGCGAAGGTTTTTATCCACCCAGAGGGTGTTGAGTGTGGTTGCGTCAAAGCCGGTTAGGAACATGTTGACGACGACCAGGAGGTCTACTTCGCGCTTTTTTACTCTGAGGGACAGATCTTTATAATAATTCTCGAACTTATCTGCTGAGGTATCGAAGTTGACATTGAAGGCCGCGTTATAGTCTGCGATGGCCGACCCGAGGAATTCGCGGGCGGTGGGTGGCAGGCTGTCGGTATCGAAGTTCTCATCGGGGAACACATCCTCGGGGTCCGCTTCGTTTGCGCTGTAGCTGAAGATGGTGGCCACCATGAGTTCACGGCCACGCTCAGCAAGCTGGCGTTTGAGCTCCGTGTAGTACTTCATGGCCATGGGAATCGAACTCACCGCCAGAATGGAGTTGAAGCCTGCGACACGCTGACCTTTCAGGGTATAGAAGCTGTTCCGTTTTGTTTTCTGGTCAAAATGATCGAGGATGTAGCAGACAATTTCGCGGATGCGTTCGGGAGCTTCCAGCGCCTTTTCGGTGTCGATGGCGGAAACGCTTTTGTCCTCGACCCTGTCCTTCATCTTGACTGTGTTGATGTAGTCGATACGGAAGGGCAGGACATTGCCGTCGTTGATTGCATCCACAATCGTATAGGTATGGAGTTTGTCGCCGAACACCTGCTCCGTGGTTTTCATGAGCGGGTTGCCGTTGTTGCTGGCATTGACAGCAAAAATCGGCGTGCCGGTAAACCCAAACAGGTGATAATTCTTGAATGATTTTATGATTTTACGGTGCATGTCACCGAATTGCGAGCGGTGGCATTCGTCAAAGATGATGACTACGTGTTTTTTGTAGACATCGTGTGTTCGATTGAGTGAGATGAATCGGTCCAGTTTCTGGATGGTTGTGATGATGATTTTCGCCGAAGGGTCCTCGAGCTGCCGCTGAAGAATGCGGGTCGAGGTGTTACTGTTGGCTGCGCCTTTCTGGAAGCGGTCGTACTCCTTCATGGTCTGGTAGTCGAGGTCTTTGCGATCTACCACAAAGAGCACCTTGTCGATATACGGCAGCATCGAGGCAAGCTGGGCAGTTTTGAAGGAGGTCAGGGTCTTGCCGCTGCCGGTGGTATGCCAGATATAGCCGCCTGCCTCGATAGTTCCGGTTTTCTTGTAATTGCTGGCAATCTCGATTTTGGAAAGAATGCGCTCGGTTGCCGCAATTTGGTAGGGGCGCATCACGAGGAGGAGGTCTTCCGTGGTGAACACGCAGTATTTGGTGAGCACATTGAGCAGGGTATGCTTGGCGAAAAAGGTTTTTGTGAAGTCCATCAGATCGGCAATGGGCTTGTTATTGGCGTCTGCCCAATAGCAGGTGAACTCGAAGCTGTTACTGGTTTTCTTGCTCTGGCTGCGTTCCGCTTCGCTGGTTTCCTTTATGTGATAGGAGCGGGTGGTGTTGGAGTAGTACTTGGTATGGGTACCATTGGATATGACGAAGATCTGCACATATTCAAACAGGCCGCTTGCCGCCCAGAAGCTTTCACGCTGGTAGCGCTTGATCTGGTTGAAGGCTTCCCTGATGGCGACGCCCCGTCGCTTCAGCTCCACATGTACCAGCGGAAAGCCATTCACGAGAATGGTGACATCGTAGCGCGTCTTATGCTGCCCTTGCGTTTCCTCAAACTGGTTGATGACCTGGAGGTGGTTATTGTGAATGTTCTTTTTGTCGAGGAGGTAGATGTTCTTGGTGGTACCGTCATCGCGCTGGAGAATCTGGACATGGTCGGTCTGGATTTTGCGGGTCTTTTCGATGATACCCTCGTTCTTACTGGCAAGGTTGTTGGTGAAAAACCT
>JAAYWE010000280.1 GCA_012516755.1 Treponema sp. | reverse complement strand
GGTTTCGTGCGCACTATGTTTGCGGCTGAGGCATTGGCTCTAGCATTGGTTTCTGCTTCGATTGGGGCAGGACTAGGCCTCCTGATTATCGAAATCCTTAAATCGCTCCGAATCGAGGCGACAAATCCATTTTTCCTTGTTCTATTTGGCGGGCAATACTTAAGACCAATTGCCACGGCAGGAAATGTAATTTTTGCAATAATACTGATGATAGTGGTAGGCTTTATTGCCCACCTTTACCCTGTTTCGCTGGCTTTGAAAATTCAGCCAGTAAGAGCGATGCAGGAAGAATAGGAGGGAATACATGAATTTAGTATTGCTCCGCATCGCTGCACGAAACCTAATGCGGCAAAGAAAGAGAACTATGCTCCTTGCGGGAGCAATAGCCTTTGGAATAATGATCGTAACGATCCTAAACGGGTTTGCCGGATCATTTGTCAAGAATATCTCAGATAATTTCTCGTATTTGATGGGCGGCCATGTCTTCGTTAGTGGAACTGAGGTTACACCATCGGGCAAAAGAATTTCGATAATTCGCGATGATTCGGTGATTATGCAAGCATTAGAAGATTCTGGACAAAAATGGGTCAGCTTGCAGAAAACCAGCCAGACCATAGCCACATTGATCTTCGAGGGTAAGAGTATACAGCAGACGCTGACTGGTATCGATTTGACTCATTCCGGAATGATAAAAGAACGGCTTGCTCTCGTCGACGGGAATTGGGAAAATCTCTCCTGGTCTAACGCAATCATAATTTCCCAGAGCATTGCTAGAAAACTCAATGTCCTGCCTGGAGATGTGTTGGTTGCACAGTTGCAGACCATAACAGGCCAAAACAATGTTGGAGAATTTCGAGTCGCTGCAATAACCATTGATTCAAGCTTTGTTGGCTCTATTATGACCTATGTCCAACTTGAATATCTCAATAGTCTTATAGGTCTGGGAAAAAATGAATATATGTCGCTTGGTATAATGCTGGAAAAACTGGAGAAATCCGGAGCTTTTGCCAATGCTCTCTATACTTCGATGAAGGGTATGGGGCTCAACCTTTTCGATCGTTCAACAAAAGATGAAAATGGTTCGATGACACCATTTCAGGCTATGCTTCTCGAGCAGAGAACAGAACAATGGACCGGGACTAAATATAGGCTTTATACTATTGATGATGTGCTTGCCCAGGCAAAACAGATTGTAGTTGCGATCGATACCGGAAGCACAGTGATTTTGATCGTCTTGTTCGCCATTGTGATGATTGGTATATCCAATACTTTTCGAATGGCAATGTATGAGCGAATCCGAGAAATTGGAACAATGCGCGCTATTGGTGTTCAACGGAATGAAATAAGATCTATGTTTCTATATGAGGCACTATTGCTTTCGCTGGCAGGTGCTATTGCGGGAATAGTCTTGGCACTTATCGCCATGGGCTTGTTGACGCTTATCAGTTTTGATCCGCTTTCGCCAGTATTCTTGATTCTGAAACGCGGTCATTTTTCATTCTATGTGCCGCCGCTTCGTGCTATAGGCAATATCCTCCTTATCGCGGTGCTTACACTCGTTGCAGTATATGCACCCGCAAATGCTGCGGCAAAATTGCCACCGGCAGAAGCCTTGAGAACAGTAAAATAAATAGGAGTCTATCGGCATGTATTCGAATGTATCCCGGAAGGCAAAAAGCCTTAGGAGAGGGATTTTATCCATCTTGTCTTTATTATTGCTGTTTTTTACGGGATTGAATCCCCTGCTAGCCCAATCAAAGCCGGATCCCAGAGAGCTCATCAAGCAAGTCGATGATCTGAGCGATTTTTCTGGCAAGGATTTTTCAGCTGTTTTCACCATTGTCACTCAAAAACCAGGGGAGAAAGACAGCGTCACTCAGGCCCGAGTTTTCCGCAGAGATGCAAAAAAGCAATTCGTAATTCTGATCTTGCTCCCGGAAGTCAACAAAGGACAGGGTTATCTCAGGGAAGATGATAATGTCTGGTTTTATGATCCAACAAGCCGTAAGTTTTCGCATTCTTCGATGAAAGAGAATATACAGAACACAAAAGCGAAGAATTCTGATTTTACTCTCAGCACCTTTGCTGAGGATTATACCGTGACAAAAATGACCGAGAGCATGGTAGGGAAATTTCCGGTTTGGGTATTGGATCTAAAAGCGAGAACAAATGAAGTAGCATATGATCGGGTAGTGCTCTATATCCGCAAAGACAGGACAATGTTGCTCAAACGAGAAGACTATTCGGTAAATGGGCGCCTTATGCGGACTACTGCATATCCGAAATACGTAGAGCTGGAAGGGAAACTCCTTCCTTCGCAGATATTGATCGTTGATGAAGTCAACAAAGGAGAAAAGAGCCAGATGACCATGACGGAACAATCTGTGTCTCCCTTGCCCGATAGGGTGTTTACAAAGGCTTTCCTTGAACAAGTAAGCAGATAATCCAGGAGGTAATAAAGGAGGATGTAGCGATGAGTCTTCTTCGGAACTTAGGTGCAATCAGTATTCTATGTGTGATTATTATGGCTGCGCCCTTCAGCATATCATCTCAAGAAGAGAGCAATGATATCGATGCGCTCTTTGAGGATGAAATAATAGTTCAGCAAGACAGCGATACTCTCGGTCAAGAAGAATCCCAAGATTCATTCATAGGCCAGACAAATCCACTTCAGAGTTTTCTAAAAACCGAGACTGTAAAGATCGGCGGAAACATAAGCGGGACTGTGAGCGCTTCCTGGACATGGAATGATCCGTGGACGGTGGGTTTTGATCTCGCAAATCCAGATTCACATGAATTGGCCCCAGCCTTGAATAGTCTCTTGTACTTCGATTCACGGCCAGAGGAGGATTTCCGTGTACATGGCTCGTTCAAGACCGCTTGGCCTTTTGCTGAGACAAAGAGCTTTTTAGATTCTGCGACGCTTGTAACCGTCACTGATCCCGATACCATGACAACAACATCTAAATCGGTAAGAGTACCCGATGTTCGCATTTTCGAACTCTTCTCGGATTTCCAGCTTGGAGATAATGCTTATCTGCGTTTCGGAAAAGCCACGGTTAAATGGGGTGTCGGATACTTCTTTAGTCCAGCGGATATTATCAATCTGGAGTCTATCAATATTCTGGATCCGACCGTGCAGCGCGAAGGCCCACTTCAGTTTCGAGTCTTTGTTCCTTATGGTCCAAGCCAAAACCCTCTGAGCTTTTATTCCATTTTTGATACAGACAATCAGGATTTCGAAAACACTGCTCTCGCTGCAAAGGCAGAATTTCTTCTTGGAAATTATGAGCTAGGCTTGAGTGGCTATTACCGCTACGATACCTCCGAACGGGGAGCTCTCACGCTGACAGGGCCGCTTGGGAATTTCGATATTTTTGCCGAGGGAGTCATAGCGCGCGGCAGCCCAAAAGCTTTTTATAGTTCTTTCAAATCCACTCCTCCATACTATAATAAGATATCATCGGATGATATTCGAAATACCTT
>JAAYWE010000034.1 GCA_012516755.1 Treponema sp. | reverse complement strand
TATCTATCTCCGGAGAGGGCTCAACAGAATCCATTGGGGATAAATCTGAAGATGTATCGCCAGATGCTCCATCATCAGAATCTATTGGAGATGAATCTATTGGAGATGAATCTATTGGAGATGAATCTGTTGGAGATGAATCTATTGGAGATAGATTCGAAGATGTGTCCTCTAATAGTTCCCCATCATTTGGAGAGACCTCTTGTTCTGTTTTAGAATCCTCCTCTTCATCGGATAGCTCCGATATATCGGCCGAAGGCTCTATTCCGGATGGTGGAGGTGTCTCGGCAGAGACAACAGCTACAGGCACTGCTGCTACATATCTCGCAACAAGATAGGCATAACGTTGCCGCAAGATTGCAGAGCGATAGAGAGTGTCGGGTGTATATTTTATTGGAGAAGACAGAAGGGCTATAAGGCGAGCCGCTTGATCCCGATTGATACTTGCTACACCTTTGCCAAAATAGACCCGAGAAGCGCGCTCGATTCCAAAGATCCCTTTACCCCATTCCGCATAACCAAAATAGAGTTCGAGGATGCGATCTTTCGAGAGAATCAATTCCAGCTCTAGCGCAGTGATGGCTTCGAAATACTTGCGTATATAGCTCTTAGTAGGCAAAAGGAAAAGGGTACGCGCAACCTGCATGGTGATCGTGCTTCCACCATACATTGGTTTCCCCACTTTTTCGTTGAGCTCTCGTGCTCTTTTGATAGCCTCGATATCGATACCATGGTGCTCATAGAATCCCCCATCCTCTACCGATATTAGCATCCTTCTTATATATTGAGGAATTTGCTCGGTCTTTAGAGGGATGGGTTTTTGCACTTCCCAATGACTTACTGCCGATCGATAAATAATGAGCACTGTTGTGGGAGGATTGGCAAACTTATATGCAAATATTAATGCGCTCGTCAAACCTATAAATACTAAATGCACAATGAGTATTGCCAATAGGGCTATACGGAGTATTTTCCAAACCGGCTTTCGAGCTTTGCCGTTTTTCTTTACCTTTAGTGCTCTTGCTTCTGACGACTGCGATTCAGGCTTCATAAGGTAAGAGCATTATATCACGCTACTACCTTCTTTCCTTCCTCAACTGCGGCAATATTGATCTCAATGATTGAGCGCTTACTCGAAGAAAAATAGTTTGGCAATATGTTTTCTAGGTCTTGTAGCTTAACGGCTCCCGTAATCTTGCTCAAGGCTCCCATCATTATCATATTTGCTACACGGATATTGCCGAGCTTCAGTGCTATCTCGTTGCATGGAATATGATAGATTTTTGCATCAGCACGGGCAGGATCTTTCTTGACGAGGCTGGAATTGACACAGATGATTCCGCCTTCTTTGCAAACCTTCTCTCCAATTTCCACGGAGTCCTGATTCATTATCACGACTGAATCGGCAACGCTGACAATAGGACTTGTTATTTCGCTGTCTGAGACTATCACCGATGCGCGTGCTATTCCGCCTCGTTTCTCGGCTCCATAGAAGGGGAAAAACGTCACTTTGAGGCCTTCTTTCATTGCGCAATAAACCCAAAGCTGCCCCATTGAAATAATACCCTGGCCACCGAAGCCTGTCATAAAAGTCTTTTCGGTCATGGAACACTCCTTTCAATGCGCTTGCGCAGGGGCTACTGTCGTGCTGAGAGTATCTTTGATTTCGCCAAGGTGATAATAGGGAATCATGTTTTTCTCAAGCCATTCGACAGACTCCACGGGATTCATCTGCCAGTTTGTTGGACACTGTGAGAGAATCTCGATCAGGGAAAAACCTTCGCCGCGCATTTGAGCTTCGAAGGCCTTGCGTATGTATTTCTTTGTCCTTCTAATATTAACCATATTGTTTACGGCGCCGCGCGCAAGATATTTTGTCCCTTCGAGCGAAGCCAAGAGTTCGCATACTCGAATAGGGTAGCCCATTTGAGCATTGATAGGATCGCGGCCTTCCGGCGCCGTTGTAGCATGCTGTCCGACAAGAGTTGTAGGAGCCATCTGCCCTCCTGTCATGCCATAGATTGCATTGTTTACGAAGATTGTGGTGAATTTCTCAGCCCGGTTAGCGGCATGGATAATCTCGGCTGTCCCAATGGCCGCAAGATCACCATCGCCTTGATAGCAGATTACGAGATGGTCAGGCAACATCCGCTTTATTCCCGTTGAAGCAGCTGGCGTCCGGCCATGTGCTGGCTGAACTGAGTCGAAATCGAAATACATATCGGCATAAATAGAACAGCCAACCGGATTCGTGATAATCGTCTTACTTTGCAACCCCATCTCATCTACGACCTCGGCTATGATTCTATGGATTACTCCATGACCGCAGCCAGGGCAGTATTTTGTCTGTATCGATTTAAGGCTCTTAGGATGCCCATAAGCAATTTCCATAATAAATCCCTCCCCTCATTTGCTCGAAAGTCGTAGCGCTTCGGCGAAAACTTCTTCCTGGCTGGGTATATTCCCGCCACAGCGCCCATAGAAGTACACAGGAGCTTTTCCACCGACCGCGAGCCGTACGTCCTCGATCATCTGCCCCATGCTCATCTCGACACAAAGAAAGCGCTTGCCTTGCTCTGCTAGCTCAGAAAGCCGCTTATAAGGAAATGGCCAGAGTGTAATAGGTCGGAAAAGGCCAATCTTCATCCCCTTGGCTCTAGCCATCTGTAGAGCACCGTGTGAAACGCGCGCTGAAGTTCCATATGCTACAAAGACTATATCAGCATCCTCGACTTCCAGCTCCTCATAACGAATTAGTTCCGCTTTTATCTGTGCATAGCGTTCAAATCGCTTCCTGTTGATGGCTTCTAGCTCGTCGGGTATGAGATTTATGCTAGATATATGGTTAAAAGGCCTTGCCATCTCCACAGAGTGCCCGACAGCCCAGGATTTACGCGGCAAATTGGCTGGATCCATGGGCTCCGGGAGTACCACCCCCTCCATCATCTGACCAATTAGCCCATCCGCGAGAATAAGCACAGGCATGCGCCATTTCTCGGCGAGTCCGAAAGCCTCATAGGTCAGATCCGCAGCCTCCTGGACCCCCTTGGGTGCGAGAACAATCGTATAATAATCCCCATGCCCACCACCTCGGGTCGCCTGGAAATAATCTCCCTGAGCAGGCGATATACCGCCCAGGCCAGGGCCTGCACGTGCAACATCTATGACTACCGCTGGAAGGTCGGCGCCGCAGAGATATGAAATACCTTCTTGTTTAAGTGAAACACCCGGACTCGAGGAGCTGGTCATCGCACGAGCACCTGTGGAAGCAGCACCATATACCATATTGATTGCCGCAACTTCAGACTCTGCCTGGATGAAGGTGCGGCCTCTAGCTAGCATGTGCTTAGCCATGTAGGCGGTGAGCTCGTTCTGCGGGGTTATAGGATAACCAAAATAAGCGCGGCACCCCGCTCGCACCGCCGCTTCGCCTATCGCTTCATTGCCTTTCATAAGGCGAATTTCTTCAGCCATTTCCTTCTCCCTCAGAGTTTGTATACGGTAATTGCCACATCTGGGCAGACGTCATAGCAGTTGCCACATGCTATGCATTTTTCTTGAGCGACCACACTGGAAGGGAAATACCCCCAGGAGTTCGGCTCGTTATCGACACCAAGGACTTTTGTCGGACAAGCGCGAATGCATAAGAGACAGCCCTTGCATCGCTCCCTGTCGATCTCGATAGATCCTTTTATCGCCATTAGATACTCCTTATATTCAAGCCTGAGTACCCCCAGCTCCTAGAAGAGAAGCCAGGGCAATCGAGGCCAGTTTGGTCTCTGCGTCATCCGCACGGCTCGTGAGAACTAGAGGCACCGAAGCACCCATTATCACGGCTGCGCCTTTAGCTCCTGCGAGGTGCAATAGGCACTTATAGAGTATATTCCCAGATTCGATTTCTGGCGTGACAAGAATATCTGCGTCGCCTGCAACTTCTGATTTTATTTTCTTAATGCGAACACTTTCGCAGCTTATCGCATTGTCTAATGCCAGAGGACCATCGACGATGCAGTTTTTGATCTGGTCGCGACGGTTCATCTGCGTTAGGATTGCAGCCGTTGCAGTGCAAGGCATCTTGTCAGGGTTGACTTTCTCGACAGCCGCTAGTATTGCAACCTTAGGATTATTTACTCCGATAATTTTCATTACCTTGACTGATGAATTGATCATGTCGATAAAAGTTGGAAGATCTGGTGCAATATTGAGAGCTATATCGGTAATAGCAAATAGTTTGTGATAGGTCGGTACTTCCATAACAGCCACATGGCATGCAATCTTGCCAGCGTTGAGACCTGTCTCTTTATTGAGAGCAGCCCTGAGATAGAGGCTAGAATCGATGATACCCTTCATTAGGAATTCTGCTTCTCCGGAACGAATAAGACCGACTGCTATGGCCGCTGCTTTCTCTATGTTGTTTTCTTCAATGATTCTAAAGGGCGAAATATCCACCCCTTTCCCTTCATTGGCTTCTTTGGCTGCTTCCTCGATAGCTTTCGGGTTACCTACAAGAATAGGCTCACCTATTCCTTCGCGGTATGCTTCCGTTACAGCTTCGAGGACGGTTGCTTCTTGAGCACAAGCAACCGAGAATTTACGCCTGCCGATCTTCCTTGCCTCTTCGATTATATCTGATATATGGTTCATGGCACATACTCCTTTATATCAGCCTCTCCTTCGAGCGCGATTTGGCCTGCTAGTGCCAAAGCTTCAAGTTCACCTTCTCCCGGATACACCACTACAGGCGCAATGAACGAAACCATCTGACTAATTCTCTCAGTGAGTTCTTTCCAGAATGCGATACCCCCGGTCAATATGATTGCATCGACCTTTCCTTCGACTACTGGTGCGAGAGAACCGATATACTTACCTACTTGATATACAAAAGCTTGGAAATAGAAGTCCGCATCCTTGTTTCCCTCATCGCGCATCCGCTCGACCTCACGCATATCGTTGGTGCCAAGGAAACTCACCATGCCCCCTTTCCCGGTTATCATTTTTAGTACTTCTTGGATGGTGTATTGCCCAGAAAAACAGAGTCTTGCCAGGTCTCCTGCAGGCAAGGTTCCGGAGCGTTCTGGCGAAAATGGCCCTTCTCCGCTCAGAGCTTGATTGACATCGATAACTTTGCCTTGTCTGTGCAAGCCAATAGAAATACCTCCCCCAAGATGAGCCACAATTAGCGTAAGATCTTCGTAGCAAACACCGCGCTCTTTTGCAAATCGACGCGCCACTGCCTTTTGGTTTAGCGCATGAAAAATGCTAATTCGCTTAAAGAGCTTGTGCCCCGAGACTCGCGCAACATCCTCGAGCTCATCCACAACCACAGGATCCGCAATAAAGGCGGGAATTCCGAACTGTTTTGCAAAAGCATCTGCTATCAGAGCACCTAGGTTCGATGCATGCTCGCCATATTTTGCGGCGAGCAAATCAGCCTTCATACCCTCGTTGATTCTATATATTCCACCAGGAATTGGATGAAGAAGTCCTCCTCGTCCAACCACCGCATTTAGCGATGACATGTCGAAATTTCTAGCCTTGAGTGCTTCTTGAATCGCACTCTCTCTAAATTCATACTGTGAAGCTATAGTAGCAAAATGTGAGAGCTCTTCTGCCGAATGGTTCAGCGTCTGATCGAAAATACATCTGTCGCCATGAAAAACGGCAAATTTCGTGCTTGTAGACCCAGGATTTATGACGAGAACGACAGATTGCATGCAATTTCTCCTGAATTGGTGGCAGTTGACTTTAAGTATATCATGTGTCTAAGGAAACGCAAGAGGAAATCTTGCAGAAAATGAAAGACCGTTTCAAATATCAAAACGATCTTTATACGCTCAGAGATGAGCCAGCCTAGTTCAGAAAAGAATAAACATGCGAAAAATAAAAAGGCCGCCCTTTCGATTAAGGATGGCCTCTTATCAAGATAATATGTGCGGCGCGTTCATTTGCGGGTCTTATGGCGATTCAGTCTTCTTTTCTTTTTTCTCTTATGCGTCGCTATTTTTTGGAGCTTTCGCTTTCTACCACAGGGCACCTTTTTTCTCCTTGGAAACGATTACTGCAGAATCATTGTAGGTACTGCCGCATATGTGCGCATACTACACAGAGGAAACACGACCGTCAATAGCCTGGCTCCATTTCTGGCCTTTCTGGGAGCGGGTGGTAAGCCTGTCTATGACTATATTCACCTCGGCAACCAGAATCCCCGTGAATTTTTCGATGCTATCCACAATGTATTCCTGCAATGCACGCACCTTCGAGGGGAGCTTTGTTCCGAATGGAACTTCGAGCATGATTGTAATCCGGTAGCCCTGTGTGTCGTTACGAATTGCAAGCCGCATAATACGAACATTCGGATCAAATTCGCTCACACAGTGAACTACCATCTGGGAAAGCGCAGCTTCGGAAATAGCCACTCTTCCACGTCTTGCATATTCAGGGCGCACCACAGATTTCTCATACAGTTTTGGAAGAGTTGCACCAACGCCAAAGCTCCGTCTCAGAAAAACCCTGACGCTATCATAGAATATAGAAGGATAACTGCGCTTTACTTCAAGGGCAGGCACTGGGATAACATGTTTTCCTTCAACCTTGCGCGACTGAACGGCTTTTTCGATTTCGGTTTTTGTGGCTATTTCTTCTATTTTTATTACCTTGACTGGATGAGGCAACTGCAGGCGTTCACATATCTTTTGCACCATCCGTTCGCTTGTTCCTATTACGAGAATTTTTCGAAATTTCTCTCGCTGAAGAGCTCTTGCAACTTGTTCTCGATGTTCCCTGTCGTCGAAGAGCGCAGTCTTGACAGCACCAAGGTAAGTAGGGTCTTTTTTTGCCGAACGACCCGCAAGAATCTGATCCCCTCGGATTAGAAGACCATCGTCTATTATGAGTTCAATGCCATATTTTTGCGCTACAAGTTTTGCCCGAAAACTCTTGCCTGTTCCCGAAGGGCCAACAAGCGCATAGGACTTTACACCGCGAATAAGAAAAAGAAATTGCTTAAAGATACTGAACATTCCAATAACCAATATATCGCTAGAAACAATTGAGGTAAATAAGCACTTTTGCTGAGTTGCCACAGACAGAAGCCTGCTCTTGTTTTTGCCCTAATGCAGCGATTTCGATCAATAGCATCATCATTCTCAGAATCGAGAAAAGTAGCTACAATATTGCTGGGAGCAAAGCATGTCATTGATCACTCACCCTTTTTTGGGTCTGCCTATTGGGGACCCGGGGAAGATACCTCTATCTAGAGAAGAGCTTCCCTCCTTTGAAGATATCAGACTAGCCACCCAAGAACTAATCCTCTCACCTTCGGGATGGCGCAAGGTCTTCGCTAAGCCCGAGCTCGCTGCGGGCTATGCCTCCTGGGATTATGAACAATTGCCGGACAACTCTCTTTCACCTCTTCTAGCCCCAACAGATATGGTAATAGTGGCAGGAATGGCCTTGGTCTTTTCTTCGTTCATAAAAGAACATTGTAAACCCCACAAACCCAGCATTCTGCTCGGTATCGACACAAGGCCTACGAGCCCCGCTATTGCGGATATCTTTGCTCGCGTACTTATTGGAGAAGAGTGTGAGGTTCGCTATCTGTTCATAGTTCCAATTCCAGAAATCACGGCATACGCGGCTCATGTTACGACTTTAGATGTAGATAATGAATTTCACTCGGATGGATTTGTCTATGTCTCCGCTAGCCACAATCCTCCGGGGTATAATGGTATCAAATTTGGCCTTGGCGGAGGTGTGCTGACTGGCGAACAGATAAGACCGCTTATCTCAGATCTTAAGCTTTTTCTATCTGATCCCGAATCCTCAGAGATTGCACTTATGGCACTTGAAAAGGCTGACTCTCGGGCCTTGACAAAATGCTATGAAAATGTTGCCCATTGGAAACGTTATTCGCAATCGGCTTACATGCTCTTTGCCCATCGAGTCTTCACTGACGAAGAGACAGCCGAAGCTCAAGAAAGAATACTCCTTGAGATCGCCGAGGCTTGCGAAAAGCGACCTTTTGGCATAATTGCAGAGCTCAATGGATCAGCACGGACACAGAGCATCGATTTGGATTGGCTCTCCGGAATCGGAGTTCAGACAAGGGCTTTGAACATTCAACCTGGCGTCTTTGCCCATAGAATCGTACC
>JAAYWE010000279.1 GCA_012516755.1 Treponema sp. | reverse complement strand
GAGAAAATAAACGAATCAGCTTGCGGCGATGGTGGAATTGGTAGACACGCTAGCTTGAGGTGCTAGTGCCGAGAGGCATGGAGGTTCAAGTCCTCTTCGCCGCAAATATTGAATTAACAAAGAATTAGCCTACCCGAAAACGGGCGGCATATCATGCGACTATCCAGAAGTGACACTTGAAAGTGACACTTTCATGGAAAAGGAGAGGATATGCGCCCCAAAAAACACGCTTTGTTCACACTTTTCAAACACCACAATGCTAATGGGACTACTGTCTGGTACGCTCGATTTTGGGATGATGCGACACAGCGGTATGCTATAGCCCGCTCAACCGGCGTACTAGCTCAAGGAAAGCGCGAGCGCCACGATGAGGCTATCACGGTTGCTCGTGAAATGGCTTCATCAATCCAGTTTTCTAGCTCGCCTTTAAAACAACTGTTTGTGGATTATGTGGAATCATTCTGGACTTCTTCAAGCTGCTATGTCAAAGAACGCGCGCTTGTATTGAAAAAACCTCTTTCGGCCTATTATGTTAAGATGAATCACGATGATGTTGGTCGGCACATTCGGCCTTTCCCTGGATTTAGAAAGTTAACTCTTAATGACCTCACTCCCGGGCATATTAGAGACTGGATGCGATGGGCTGCTGAAAAAGGATTGAGCGCACGGCGAATAAATGCTGTGCTGCAGTCTATGAGAGTGGCAGTTCGATATGCTGTATCTCGCGAAGAATTGTTGCGGGACCCATTTGCAAAAATAGCAGAAGTAAAGGAAGAGATAAAAGAAAAAGGAATATTGACGCCTGCAGAAGTATCATTATTGATCAATAGAAATGGAAATGATGATCCTCGCATTTATCTGGGAATACTACTAGGCGTATTTTGCGGATTGCGAAGAGGTGAAGTCCGGGGCTTACAATGGGGAGATGTTGACCTTAACCAGAGAATCATTCATGTAAACCATAATTATGTTGATAATGAAGGAATAAAAACGCCTAAATGCAAAAGCATGAGAAGTGTGCCTATTCCAAGAGCAGTTTATTCTGCTTTTAATGCAGTTCGTACTGTTTCCCCGTATCTTGCCAGCGATGACTTTGTACTATTCAACTTTTTGTCTCGAGATATTCCAGTTAGTATGAATTTTTTCCGGGCAGGGCTTTGCAGTGTACTTGAATCGATTGGTATTAAAAAGGAAGCGCAAAAATTGAGAAACATTACTTTCCATAGTTTGAGACATACTTTTGTAACGCTAGGGCGCTTGGCAGGTATTAGCGATTTCGAAATTCAGGCTCTTGCTGGGCACAGGAGCTCCTCAATGATGGAGCGATATAGCCATGTTTGCCAGGTAATCGATTATGGTTCAGTTTGCAAGAAACTTGAGGACGCGGCAAATCAATGAATAGTAATTGAGGAAAAGCTTTTATCAAGAATGTCATAGATTACAATGGAGCTTCTTGCATTGCAATGAGATTTTGTAGTATACTAAACATATGGATAGTGATGATTTTGATGATGCGTTTGTATTGAGGTATAAAATAAATAGATACCCAGCAAAATATTTTCGCAAGCTCCGAGCAGAGGGGGCTAAAAATAAAGTCATTGCTCAAATGTTCGGCATTTCGGAGCTCAAAGTGAGAAAGGTGATAAATAAATGGCCGGATGAAAAACGCATAACAGTGTATGATTATGACATGGTTCCATCGAGGGGTCATCATTGCATTTATGATGAAGAACTTTATGACGAAGAAGGCCATAGTTTTGGATATTTAGATTATCAATTAAATTTAGAGCATGAATACCATAAAGGGAGATGTTGATTTTAAAAAGGGATTCATAGCCAATTCTAGTTGGCTAAAATAAATATCACGTTAAGGAGAACAGGAGTAAGGACAACTGATCCCTGCCTTAACGTTGCTCTGGTTCCGTATGGGGCCGTGAAGAGCTGAAGGCGCCCTGTTTTATCCTGTGCGCCAACATTCTCTCCCCAAAGTGAGGGGAGGAGTGTTGGAGGCGCACCATGCGTGAACCAAATCAGCAAATTTTTTTCCTTTCTAGAAAAGAGGCTGCTCAGTACCTGCGTATCAGCCTCGCGACCCTTGTTCGTCGTCTAGACGACGGATCCATTCCTTACATCAAACTCGGTAAACGTATTCTCATACCAGTTGAAGCACTAGAACGACTGGCCACTAGCATGTTCACAATGCCAGGGGGCAAGTGATGAATACCCCTACCATAGATGCAGATGCACTCTTTGCAATTCTTAAGCCGGAAGTTGAAAAGCTTTGCTACAACGCTCCCCTATTTGGGGAAATTACTCTTAAGGCTACAATCCACCAGGGTAATATAGCGAAAATATCCACGGGAATAGAAATATCTTGCAAGATTGACCCCCGCTTATTGAACAGAGAGGGGCGAAAATGAGCAACACAATTAAAAATGAAGCCCGCGGGCTAGGCGGGCTTGAAGCAGGGCAGAAAGGCTTATCTTCTTATAGTATAAACAAAAAAAAACTCACTATCAAGAGCAAGATCATTAGGTTGCGCCAATCGTGGCACCTTGAAATTGCGGACTTTGAGCGATTCGCGATCTTCGTTTCGCGATTGTTTCTTGATTTTGCGCCTATCGAAGTGCGGGCCAGATTTATAGGGCCGCCCTCCGACACGCCGCGCGAGATAAGCGAGCTTTCAGAAACTTTTTTGCTTCTGTACGCGCTGGCAGAGGACAAGGCAACAGCTACCGACACCAAATATTCGCTTACTGAGATTTGGAGGGCTGCTGTGCAGCTTGCGGGGGGTGCATAATGGCAGAAATCACACTTCCTGTCGAAAACATCCTTCGCGGCATCGGTATTGAGCTTCCGGCTTCCGTGCATGATCGCTTGCCTGCAAGTACTTCAAGCCATATCGAGCAATTCCTGCAAGAACCGACCCATTCCTTGGCCGCTGATTGCCTGTTCGAGCGATTCGCCGGAAAGATTATTTTTGAGCGTACCGCACCGAAACAAGGTCGTTTCTGGCAGCGACAACCTGGGGGATACTTTGAGCCGCTCGACTCAATGCTTGATCTTGCTTCAAAATACTTGGATACAGCGGTTGACGAGGCGTTCGAGAAGCTAAAGGCAGAAGCTGAAGGTGCGACCATATCGGCGCTGTTTACGAAAGCAGGCATTGCACGAAGGAAAGCGCGAACACGCGATTTTATCAATGGCGCGCTTGAATTCTTTGCAGCGAAAGTACTTGTACCGAACCTTTCAGCGCGATGGAACGAGGCGCAAGAGTGCTTGCCATGCACCGATGGCGTGATCGACTTCACCGGCGAAGAGATTATCGCACGGCCGCCGAGGGATAATGAATACTTCAAAGATCCGCTACCAGTAAAAACAGCCGATATCTTGCGCGAGGATATCCCTGCAAGTTTCCTGCTGTTTCTTGACGAAGTGTTCCCTGATCCGGAGGTACGCCGAACTGCGCTTGAATGTGTGAGCCTAGCCGTGGCAAACAAGGGATCGAGGACATTCTACCTATGGCATGGATCGGGCGCGAATGGCAAAAATACGCT
>JAAYWE010000278.1 GCA_012516755.1 Treponema sp. | reverse complement strand
TTTGATATGACATCCAGATTGATACCTATGCTCTCGGCAAATTCATCGATTGGCATCGAACCATCCACCAGATAAGAGCCATCACTGCGCTTAATAATCTGAGAAGCCTCTTCTGTCTCTATTTCCGAGAGATTTGCAATGGCCTCCAGTAAATCAGCAATTGTCACAATACCCGAGATTCCCCCAAACTCATCGACTATCAAACCAGCCGACCTCTTGGCATCGCGGAGAATAGCAAGCGCTTGCAAGCCCGATAATGACTCCGGGATCATCACAGCTGGCTCCATGCATGTTTCCAAAGATAAAAAACAGCCTTCCGCCATACATGTGAGTGCTCGCTTCACTGCAACCATACCTATTGTGTGATCCAAGTCTCCATCAACCACAGGAAGATAGGCATATTCGGAATTCTTGATAATAGCCCTTATTTGAGAGTCTCGAGAATCTTTTATATTCAACGTTACTACCTCGGTTCTAGGTGTCATGAACATCGTTACTCGCCTATCATCAAGATTCAACACCTCTTCCATCATTTCTCGCTCTGCTGTCTCAAATACCCCTGATTTTTCTCCTTGTTCTAATAGGATCCTTACTTCTTCCGGAGTGATAGCAGGCTCGGCTCCATGCGAGAATCTGAAGAGCTTCGTAAGACTATCGGTAAGAGAAGAGAGAAATCTTACAACAGGATAGAAAACAACGCTCAAAGCATGCATAGGCTTTATTGTCAGAGCAGCAATATACTCAGGATTGCGTAACGCTATGGATTTAGGAACGAGTTCACCGATAACAACAGAGAGAAAGGTTATGGTCAAAACCACAATAGCCACAGCTACAGATTCGGCATATCTCCCAACAAAAGACCATCCCGAGAGCCATTGAGCTAGAAGCTGCGAAAAAGTCGTACCGCTTATTGTGCCCGTAAGTATGCCAATAAGTGTAATCGCTACTTGGATTGTCGAAAGATAACGGCTTGGAGATTCCCGCGTGTTAAGGGCAAGCTTGTAAGTGCTCTTGCCTTTGTCGGCCTCAGCCTTGAGCCTGGCTTTTCTAGATGAAACGAGGGCTGTCTCAGAGAGAGAAAAGAATCCGTTAATAAAAATGAGAGCTAATAGGACGAGGATTTCAGAGATCATTGCGCACCTCGTCTCCAGATATAGGAGCTATTGCCATTAATTCAACATATTTAGGACCAATGCATATGAAATAGTCAGAGTCACTTGAAGATGAGCTATCGCTTTCCATATAAAAAGAATAACAAATATCCATCGCCATTGTCGAGGCATTAACAATGCTCCGATAATCTTCACTTGAAAAAACTCATAAGAGCCATCGGAAAATCACACAGCCACAATGACAGCTGAAAAAGACCTACGGTATTTAAAAATTCTCAAAAATACTCTTCCGTCTTCATCTAATATCAATATATACTGACAGTAAATGAAGACTATTCTTGATAGAAATCGCAGGCATATGCCATCTAGGCTTCTATCGCTTATCTTAATATGTTTATCAACCTTGAATCTTCAAGCTCAGCAAAGCCAGCCTTTTTCTGGCGAGCTTCCATCTTTTGATAATTTTGAATTCGCTTTCCCGGAAGGAGATGCTCTTCGAAATATCACAAAACCAGTGTTCTTGGGAGAAAAGACATTCATTGCAAGGCTAGAGCAAAGAACGGAGTTCCCCGACTTCGATAAGAACCAAAACAGCGAGCCGCGACCCCCTCTTGGAATTGTTCTCTGTGGAGGATCGGCGCGAGCTTATGCGCATATCGGCGTCCTAAAAATATTGGAAAAGGCCAACATTTATCCGGATTTCATTGTTGCAAGCTCCATGGGAGCTGTTGTCGGCATGCTATACGCTGCTGGATATTCACCCCAAGACATCGAATTCATAATCAAATCGCTTCCGCTTGAGTCTTTCTTTACTCCAGTGATACCCACAAATGGTGGTCTCATCAATACCGATATGTTCAAGGCTATTCTGAGGAAGATTATCGGAAGACTCGATGTTTCTGAGACAGCGATTCCTATTATCATAATAGCAGAAGATCTCAAATCTCGACAGCAGATATGGATCGCAGAAGGTCCATTTGATCTTGTAATGGCAAGTGCGTTTGCAATGCCCGCTATTTTCGAACCTCAAGAATTCGACAATTTTGTCCTGATCGATGCAGGAGCCACGACCATTGCGCCTGTAGAACCTGCCCTCATATTCAGCGACCGCCTTGTCATTTCAACCGCCTTTTATAACCGAGCGATGGATTTTTCTAGTCCAGTCACGGTCATTAACCGAGCTGTAGATATCGGAAAAACTCGATCAGGTATGGCAGGAATAGAGAGATCAAAGGCCCTGGTAATCCGCAACGATGTGGAAAACCTATCTTATATGCAATTTACTGACCCTGATATAATTATAGAAAAAGGTGAATTGAGCGCACAGAATGCTCTCGAGCAATTAGATCTTATTTCTCGCAAAGATCTAGAAAACCCTCCTTCTCCTGAATTCTTCGAATTGCGCAGCGAAATGCATGAGAATCTTAACAATACCATTCAAGACCTCCAAAGTGGCCAACAACCCTCCACCTCCCTCATGCTGAGAGGCATACCTATTCTGAGGCTTTTTGATCCTTTTATATCCATGCCAGGAGAGACGGGGACAGAGGCACGCATAGGGGCATCTCTTGCTTTCTCTTATTTGAAGTTCAAGTCCTATTTATCTTATTTCAATGCTCTTAACCCAGATCCAGGAAAGGTGTGGGCAATAGAGACTGCCTTTCGTGTAAATCCGCTAGACAGCCTCAATGCATGGTTTACTGCCCGTCTATGGGGGGATTATAGCTCAACCTCGATATTATCGCATGACTCCAGCTGTTGGGAGTTAGCAAGCCGTATGATCTGGATGAAAGCACAAGAAGAAAGAAAACGAGGATTTCATATAGGAGGCGATATCTTTTTCAAAATGGATTTTTCGATCGCGAATTGGCAGACATGTGCATTTTTCCAGACAGAGATGCCGAGAAAATACGAAAAATCAGGCCCCTCTATCCAGCCATGGTACTCAGCATATATAGGAGCTTTTGCGGAAAATTCTGTTGGATTAAAAAACGCAGTGGGTTTACAAGGTTCTCTCCAGGGAGGATTTGATTCCAAATGGGTGAGCCCCAAGTTTCGTGCTTTTTCGAAAGTGTCACTCAATAACCAGGAGTTCATGGAATCCAAATACGATGGATTTAGGAGTATAGCAACAAGAAAAGCAGTAAACTCCAATTTGATCACAAATGTGGAAATCCCATTTTCGCCCCATGAATTATTTCTTGATATTTCAGAAGCCTTGCTCCTAAAAGGCTTTGAGCTGGCTCCATTCTTCGACACGCGCTGGAATAGCACATCGGATGAAGACTTCCATATGAACGATTGGGCTGCAGGATTGTCCTTTTCATTTGAAGCTCGCGCTTTTGGACTTGCTCCTGCAACCATGACTTTTTATGCAAGTTATTCAGGTTCCAAGATCATCTCGCTTCAATTCCGGGCAGGGATGCTCTTATAAGAATAAACTCAGTATAAAATCGTCGAGGTCGCGAAAATATCCTAGAAGCCTCTTAACCATCGATTTTTATAGTCCCCGGTGGTCTTGGTGATCCTTGGGGGCTGATTGGAGTCTGCTCGGTTGGACTGCTCGGGTGCTCGGGGACAGAGGTTTAATCTTCGTTAGTCTTGACGGCTTTGAGATTGAGGATAGCGCCTAGTACTTGGCTTTGCTTTGGGGACGGAGGTTGGATCATGGATGATCAAAAATATAGCCAAGAAAGATGGCTAACAAAATTCGCTTGAAGCCATAAATGAACCCATCAACTGATGACCATCATAAAGCTTAAAGTCTACAAAAAAGCACGCAACTCTCAATTATAGCTGCGTGCATTGTGGGGATCAAAAGTGATCATGAAAAATATCAATAATAAAGCAATGAACTCATTTCACAGCATAGCGAATGCCGATGGTTTCGCTAAAACCAGAACCTCCTCCCACAAAATAATTGATGTAATAAGAATGCAGATCTATCGCAAATTTGTCATTCACATAGTAAGATAGTCCACCTCCCGTGGAGATACCAAAACCAAAATCTGAAAGGATTCCCACTCCCATACCTAGACCAAGATACCAATCAAAATTCCTAAAGAATTCGGGAAAGTCCTTATAAGCTTTCATACCCCAATGAAGGGTAGCCATTGCAGCTGCAGAAAGATCGAAACCTTTGCCGAAATCCATGCCAGCAATTCCCATCACGCCAAGCGAAAGAGGAAAGTTCGGAATTGTGAATTTTTGCAAGATATATTCCATTCCACCGCTGACTCCAAAACCTCTCCAACCAAAACCTATTCCACCCAATGCATGTATCTCGCCTACTTCGGCATGAACTTCATTTGTAACGTTTTGTGCAAGCAAAGGGCTTAAAATAGCAACGATCATAATACAAGCAATCATGAGAATTTTGCTTCTTTTCACGTGGTCCTCCTATGCTACTTAATCTGGATTAGAAATGCTAGGCTAGTAGCTTATAATTTATAGTATATAGCAATGACTAACTCTTTATCAACATCTCTGTTTTCTTTCCTAATTATGATATTCTGCTCTAATGATTCGTTGCCCATGGTGTGGAAGCGACCCAGTCTACATTCAATATCACGACAAAGAATGGGGTAGCCCTGTTCATGATGATCAAATCCATTTCGAATTCTTGCTACTCGAAACCCAACAAGCGGGCTTGTCCTGGCGAACTGTTCTCGGTAAGCGCGAGGCATACCGAAATGCATTTGCGGATTTTGAGCCACAGATAGTTGCGGGCTTTCGCGAGGAAGATATAGCTAACCTGCTCGCAAATCCTAAACTAATACGAAACAAACGAAAACTTGAAGCAGCTGTCAAAAACGCGTGCGCCTTCTGTGCTATTCAGAAGAAATATGGCTCCTTTGATTCATGGATTTGGCATTTTGTTGAAGGCCATCCAATTATCAACCATTGGCAAGACATTTCCGAAATACCCGTACAGACAGAGCTTTCAGATCTAGTTAGCAATGAAATGAAAAAAGCTGGCTTTGCATATGTTGGGTCGATCACAATATACTCCCATCTCCAAGCCATCGGCATTATTAATGATCATCTTATAAGTTGCTTTAGACATGCAGAAATTGTGGGGCTTAGATAAATCCTATCTTATGCTTTGCCTTTTATATAAAAAACCTTATATTTAAAACGCATGGCCCGGCCATGAAATCTAATCATGCTCTCAGAATTAGTTAGGAGGAATGCTATGTTATCACAAAGAATGATCGATCGAATCAATCTACAAATCAATAAAGAAATATACTCAGCCTATCTCTATCTTGCTATGGCTGCAAAGATGAATGAGCTTGGCTACTCAGGCGTGGGAA
>JAAYWE010000277.1 GCA_012516755.1 Treponema sp. | reverse complement strand
CGTTCCCATACCGAACACGGAAGTTAAGCCCTCCAACGCCGATGGTACTGCCAAAAGGTGGAAGAGTAGGTCGTCGCCAGGCCTTTTTATTTAATCATCATTATTACCTACCTTCACCACCCTCTAGTTTCCCTAGCCCTGTGCGTCAACTCATTCCTGACTTGTACCCAAGGTCGCATAAGCTCAATTTCTTAAATTTTCCTTGCGCGTTTTGGAAACTAGGCTTATAATGTTACTAAATAGCGTTAGTAACGCATAGATTCAAGGAGGTTCTTCATGAAAAGAAAGACTTTGATTCTGTTGCTGGCAATAGTTAGCGCAGGGGTAGCCCTGGCAGCGCCGGCAAGCCAGAAGACAATCAATTTCCTTGGTGTTTGGGGTGGTCAGGAAGCCGAAGTATTCAATGCCATGGCGAAACAGTTCGAAGATAAGACTGGCATAAAGGTCGAGCTAGAAGCAACACGAGATCTAGATGCAGTTATCACAACTAGGGTGGAGGCAGGTAATCCTCCTGATATCGCGGGTCTTCCTGGTCCTGGCAAACTCATCGAGCTCGCTCAGGCCGGAAAACTTGTCGAGCTATCCAAAATTCTGGATATGAAGGAATTCGACAAGAACTATTCCTCTGGATGGAAAAGCCTGGGGACGGTGGACGGCAAGCTCTATGGCGTCTTTATGAAGGCTGCAACCAAAGGCCTTGTTTGGTACAATCCAAAGACATTCAAAGATAAGGACCTTCCTGTACCAACCAATGAATGGACCTGGGATCAGATGATGGCGCTCTCGAAGCAAGCGATTGCAAAGGGCATCTCGCCTTGGTCGATTGGTATTGAAAGCGGAGCCGCATCTGGTTGGGTCGGAACCGACTGGCTCGAGAACATTTTCTTGCGCGTAAATGGACCGGATAAATATCGCGATTGGTATGAAGGCAAATTGGCATGGACCAGTCCTGAAGTAAAGAAAGTGTGGGAGATTTGGGGTCAGATCGTTGCGGATCCAAAGATGGCGTATGGTGGATCTCGCTATATCAATTCGACGAATTTCGGAAATGCCGCTTCACCGCTATTTACTAAGCCACCTCAAGCGCTTTTGCACCAGCAGGCGAGTTTTATCCAGGGATTCATTATGGATCAGTTCCCGACGCTAAAGCCGGTAGAAGACTTCGATTTTGTGGCTTTTCCGGCCATAGATCCGAGGTATTCAAAGGCGGTGGAAGCAGCTGCCGATGTAATCGCTGTGTTTAGGGATACTCCTGAAGTAAAAGCCTTTGTGAACTATTTGACCAGTGCAGAGGCACAAGCTTTCTGGGCAGCTGGAACGGGAGCGCTGGCCACAAATAAGAATGTTTCACTGGTGTTCTATTCTGATCCGCTAATCAGAAGGGCCGCAGATATTTTGAACAAAAGCGAGATTGTCGTATTTGATGCCTCGGACATGATGAAGTCAGAGATGAACGCTGCATTCTGGTCTGCTGTGGTTAGCTATGTAGAAAACCCCAAGAATCTCGATTCGATTCTGGCTCAGCTCGAAAAGGTACGTAAAGAAGTGTATAGATAAATTTCGTTTGGACTGGATGTAAAGGAAAGCAGGGGACAAAGGCTTCCCCTGCTTTTCATCTTTCTCGAAGCGTCGGACCAGGTGAGTAGAGGTATGGGCGTGCACACCAACTATATTTTATTGGCCATTATCGCGCTTGCGGTAATACCCATTTTCTTATGGGTATATTTATTGATTTCCGAATGGATTGCTTCACATACGAACAGGCGAGCAGCTTCTATTCTACGTCCATGGTTCTGGATTCTTCCAGCAATATCTCTCCTAGTTGTATTCCTTGTGTATCCCGTAATAAACACAATCATCTTGAGTTTTATGGATTCACGTTCCGAAAATTTCGTGGGTCTAAAGAACTATATCTATATATTCACTGATCCTAATATGCTCATAGTACTAAGAAACAATTTGCTCTGGCTTGTGTTTTTTACGGCAGCATGTCTAGTCCTTGGTCTTGTCATTGCAGTTCTATCCGATAGGGTTAGATATGAATCAGTAGCAAAAGCTGCGATTTTTCTCCCTATGGCCATTTCTTTCGTTGCAGCAGGCGTGATATGGCGGTTTATGTATGAATATCGACCCGCAGGCAGTACTCAAATAGGCACGGTTAATGCCATACTGACCACCCTATTGCCTAATTTTGAACCAAGGGCATGGCTGTTCGATCGCTCTACAAACAATGCCGCTCTCATCGTGGTCGGTATCTGGATGTGGACGGGCTTTGCTATGGTAATTCTCTCTGCGGGGCTTAAGGGGATAAGCGTAGATGTGCTTGAGGCTGCAAGGATAGATGGAGCTGGCGAAGTTGCGATTTTCTTTAAGATAATTCTTCCTCTTATGATGCCCACGATAACAGTGGTGGCAACGACTCTAATAATAAATGTATTAAAGGTCTTCGACATCGTATATGTCATGACAAATGGCAATCTTGGAACCGAAGTGATCGCCAATAGAATGTATAAGGAAATGTTCAATTATAGAAACTATGGAAGAGCAAGCGCTATAGCAACATTGCTCCTTTTTGCTATAATTCCTGTTATGATAATGAATATTAAGCGCTTCAATGCAGAGGAAGGGAATGAATAAAAAAGGAAAGATTTCAGGGAATTCATCAAAAAAGCCGCTTAGCAATCTCCTTGTTCATCTCATTCTCATAGTAATATGTGTGGCATGGATAATTCCTTCCCTTGGGCTTTTTGTCAGTTCATTTAGACCTCGAAGTGAAATTGCCCTTAGTGGATGGTGGGAAGCCTTTCAACCCCCTTTCGTTTTTACTCTTGAGAACTATTCTTATGTGCTGACACGAGGAAATATGGGCAGGAGTTTTGTGAATAGTTTGCTGATAGCCATTCCCTCAACCCTGATGCCCATTTTCATCGCCGCTTGTGCTGCTTATGCTCTTGCTTGGATGCGATTTCCTTTGAGAAAGACCATTCATCTACTGATTGTGGCATTGATTGTGGTTCCTCTGCAGATGACGATGATTCCGATTCTTCGATTATTCAACAAGATAGGGCTTACGGGCAGTTTTTTTGGGATATGGCTTGCTCACACTGCCTATGGTTTGCCTTTTGCCATATATCTCTTGAGAAACTTTATTGTTCAGCTTCCCCGATCTCTGATCGAATCGGCACAGATAGACGGGGCCTCTCATCCGATTATATTCTTAAGGCTCGTATTGCCCACGTCGATTCCGGCAATCTCCTCGTTGGCCATATTTCAATTCATGTGGGTTTGGAATGACTTGTTAGTCGCTCTAATCTATCTTGGAGGAACCCCAAACGTTGCGCCCATGACGGTAACAATAAGCAACATGGTTAATTCTTATGGCGGAGGCTGGGAATATTTGACAGCAGCAGCCTTTATCTCGATGTTGTTGCCGCTTATCGTTTTTTTTGCACTGCAGAAGTATTTTGTTCGTGGCATACTAGCCGGATCAGTCAAGGGATAGGGTACATTCATATGAAAAAACAGTCGGTTTCGGCATCGGATGTTGCAAAAATGGCTGGCGTTTCTCGGACAACAGTCTCATTCATTCTCAATAACACTCAGGGCAAGCACATAAGCGAAGCAACAAGGCAACGTGTCTTAAAAGCAGCGGAGGCTCTTCAATATGTCCCCGATATGAACGCTATAAGTCTGGCCAAAAAAGCCCATTATTCAATAGGGTTCTTTATATGCTATTCAAGAGCTATTTTCAGCGATGCCTATCTCTTTCGACTAATCGAAGGCATCACATTGGTCTTGAATAAACATCATTGCAGGTTGGAACTACATTCTCTTCGAATGACAAGAAGGAACTATCTCGATCTGGTACATTCCTCGAAGCTAGATGGTCTTATCCTTATGAATACGCACACCGACGATCCTGGCATAAAGGAATTGGAAGAAGCAAAGATTCCTTTTGTGGTAATAGGCTCTATAGAGGGTCTTTCTGTTCCTCAGGTCGACATCGATAATGTTGCGGCTGCGAGAGAGATGGTCGATTACCTTGTCTCGCTCGGCCATAGAAAGATAGCAATGATAGCGCATGCGCCATTGGAGTTCTATGCTGCGGCAAATAGACTGGAAGCATACCGGCAAGTATTGAACGAAAATGGAATTCCTATTATTTCAAAATATATCGAAGTAGCGGATTTTTCCGAGGAATCTGGGTACAGAGCAATGCAGAGATTGCTCTGCCTCGAGGATAGACCTTCTGCGGTGTTTGCAGGTAATGACATGGTTGCCTATGGGGCTATGCAAGCCATCATAGATGAAGGCTTATCCATTCCTGAAGATATCTCTATCGCGGGATTTGACGATGACTTATTATCGAGATATCTCAATCCTTCTTTGACAACGGTTGCGCAACCGAGCGAAGGTTTGGGGCAAGCGGCCGCAAAGCTGCTCATTCAGGAGATAATATCTCCGAGGAAGTCTGGATTGCGAGAGAGAGACTATATCGTTCTCCCCACCATGGTTGCAAAACGAGAATCCTGCAGGAGAATTTAAGATATGTCCAGCCACGATGCCTGGAAAATCACAGAACCTGGTTTTAGTATTGATCATATAGATACTTACGAGACTCTATTTGCGCTTGCCAATGGCAATCTTGGCCTGCGTGGCGATTTCGATGAAAAGTACCCTGCGTTCCATAAGGGGACATATATCAATGGTTTTTTCGAAAAAGAGCCGATAACTTATGGTGAAATAGCTTATGGA
This sequence comes from Treponema sp., assembly GCA_012516755.1. GTDB lineage: Bacteria > Spirochaetota > Spirochaetia > Treponematales > Rectinemataceae > Rectinema. The sequence goes on along the minus strand of JAAYWE010000277.1, from coordinate 10,759 downwards.
TACGCAGAAAACCATGAGACAATTCTGAATATTCCCAATGCCAAGTACATTGCGCTCTTTGTAGATGGCGAGGAATTTCGACTCGATGCGATTGAGCCCTCACGGATCGAAGACTATCAACGATATCTCGATATTCGCAATGGAGTACTTGTACGCATAGTAAGAGTTAGGCTTTCAAGCAATGTGCTCATCGAAATAAGATCCACGCGTCTTGTCAGCTTTCTTCGTGAGAGCATAGCAGCTATCAAGTATGAGGTTTGTCTTTTAGAAACCCCAAATAGATGGCCATTTGTAGTGCGGCTAGAGAGTTGTATAGAAGGAAGGGTTTTTAACAGGAGAGCGGAAGGCGATCCTCGTGTTGGTTCCAAATTTCAGCGCGATGCCTATGCCATCGATAGGCTCGAGTATGATAATTCGGAGACAAGAATTCTCATCACGACTCAGTTGAGCAGACTTGCGGCTACCGCTCAAATCAGACATGTATTTTCTGGACCAAGAAGCATGCAAGTTGAAACCGCAATCGAAGGCTCAACGGTAATCCATGGTTGGAATGGAACGGTCGAGGCTGGGCAGAAGTTTTCGCTTGTAAAATACATGGCATACCAGATGGCTGCGCTTGAGGACGCGGGCTCATGCTGGGCAGAGGCTCACCAAGAGCTTATTCGAGCGTCTCAGGATGGCTTCGAGGTGCTTTTCAACGAGCAGCGGAGCTTTCTTTCGGAATTTTGGGAACGCGCTGATGTGGTTGTAGAGGGAGATAGTAAGGTTCAACAGGCGCTCAGATTCAATCTTTTTCATGTGCTTCAGTCGACTGGCAGAAAAGGCAAGACCGGTCTTGCCGCAAAAGGCCTGACGGGAGAAGGCTATGAAGGTCATTATTTCTGGGATACCGAAATATATGTTCTTCCTTTTCTCATATATACGATGCCGGAGATCGCCCGGAAGCTCCTCGAATACAGATATTCTATTCTCGATAAGGCCAGACAGCGGGCTAAGATTATGTCTGAAAAAGGAGCTCTCTTTCCCTGGCGCACAATCGACGGAGAAGAGGTAAGTGCCTATTATCCGGCTGGCACGGCGCAGTACCATATAAATGCTGATATCATATATGCGATGGAAAAATACTGTAAGGCTAGCAACGATATAGAGTTTTTGTATGGACCAGTAGCGGAAGTAGCCGCAGAGACTGCACGGCTTTGGATCTCTCTTGGGCATTATTCCGAAGATAAGCGCTTTCGAATAGATGAAGTAACCGGTCCTGACGAATACACAGTTCTTGTCGATAATAATTGCTATACCAATCTCATGGCCAAGAACAACCTTGCATTCGCAGCGCGAGTCTTGAAGGAAATGCAAGAGAATAGATCGGAGGCTTTCGAGGCGCTGAGAAAAAAGATAGGGCTGCTCGATAGCGAAATCGGATTTTGGGAGTCTGCCGCTGAAGCCATGTATATACCCTATGATAAAAAGACTGGTATTTATGCTCAAGATGATTCATTCTTTGAGAAAGAACGCTGGCCTTTTGGAGAGACGCCAGCGGACAGATATCCACTGCTCTTGCATTATCATCCTCTTGTAATATATCGGCACCAGGTACTCAAGCAGCCCGACCTCGTGTTGGCGCAATTTCTATTGTCAGAAAAATTTAGCCTTGCAGAGAAGAAAAGAAACTTCAAGTTTTACGAGCCACTTACCACAGGCGACTCGTCGCTCTCTCATTGCATTCAAAGCATTATGGCCTCAGAAACCGGAGACGCTAAAGCCGCGTTGGACTATTTTATGAAGACTGTGCGCATGGATCTCGATGATGTGCATGGAAATAGCAGAGATGGCATCCATACCGCAGCTATGGGAGGCAGCTGGCTTTCGGTTGTGTATGGGTTTGCGGGATTCCGTGATAGAGCCTCTCCAGGAGATGAGGCGCTTTTCGATAGTCAGGCGGCCGCTGTTGATCAAGCACTTTCTGCTGATCGGGCGGTTGCAGATGTTAAAGCGTACTATTCATTCAATCCAAGGCTCCCCGAGGGCTGGCAAAGGCTCTCATTTTCGCTTCAGCTTGGGAGCCAGAGGCTCAATATCGACATAAAAAAAGACAGGGTGCGCTATGCGCGAGAAACTGAATTCCAGGCGCGGGTTCAACCTAGTAGCGAGGCCTCGAGAGAGGCGCTCGCTTTCAAACATAAGAAAGAGCTTATTGTTCTAAAGCCTGGCGAATCAGTGGAGATCTCGCTCAAGCCTGTCTTTAGGGCAGCGATCTTCGATCTGGATGGCGTAGTAACGGATACGGCGCGCTATCATTTTCAAGCATGGAAGAAGCTTTGCGAAGAGCATGGCTGGCAGGTCGATGAGGCGCTGAACGAAAAGCTGAAAGGCGTGGGCAGGATGGAATCGCTCGATATCATTCTCAAGGAGAATGCTATCGATCTACCTGCATCGCAGAAGATTGAACTTGCGGAGCGCAAGAATTCTTACTACAAAGAGTTTCTCACAAGGCTCACTCCCGAGGATATTCTCCCGGGAATGAAATCCTTGCTACTTGAGCTGGGAAATCATGGAATCAAGCGCGTCCTTGCCTCAGCGAGCCGCAACGCACCAACTATCATCGAGCGGCTTGGGCTTGGGCCGATCCCAGGGCAGTTTTTCGATGCTCTTGCTGATCCCAATGCGGTGACATGCGGAAAACCAGATCCTGAATTGTTTTTGCTTGCAGCTGACCTTGCAGGCGCTAGCCCTGAGGACTGTGTGGGGATCGAAGACGCCCAAGCTGGGATAATCGCCATAAAAGCTGCTGGTATGAAAGCTCTTGGAGTAGGGGAAGGATTGACCGGCGCGGATATCGTCGTTGAATCGACCTCGGAGATAAGCTTCCAAATGCTCGAATCGCTCTTTAGGTCGAAATCATAATCAATCTCTTATATCTAATGAAATTAAATATGTTTATCCCCTAAGGCCTTATCAATCCTGATTATTCAAACTAATTTGTCTAATCTATCCTTAGGCCCTCCAAAACTTCCTTGTAAAAAGCGCAAGCACCGTATACACCTCAAGCCTTCCGACAAGCATATCCAGCGAAAGCCAGAGCTTTGCCCACCAGGGGAAAAGCGCATAGTTAAAGGCTGGCCCGACCTTTCCCAGTCCAGGGCCAATATTGCCAAGATTAGCGATGACTGCTGTTATATTCGTTAGTAAATCTACGCCACTAAAGGCTATTACAAGTACCGAAAGAAAGAAAAAAGCAAAGTAGAGGAAAACGAGACCGGATATATCATAGATGACATTTTTCCTCAGCGCCCTGTTTCCCAAAAAAATAGTGTATACACCTCGTGGATTTGTAACATAGCGCATCTCGTTTACTGCCATTTTGAAGAGCACTACAAGGCGGATCACTTTGACCCCACCTCCTGTGGAGCCGGAACATCCGCCGATAAACATCAAAAAGAAAAGAACAGTCTGAGATAGCTGTGGCCATTGCCCAAAATCCGTGGAAGCAAAACCTGTGGTCGTAAGAATCGAGGATACTTGAAAAGATGCGTGGCGCAACGAATCTCCGATATTTCCAAATACTCCCGATACGAATAGGTCGACTGCAATAATTACTGATGATATAGCAAAAATTCCTAAGTAAACCCTAAATTCGGTGTCAAGTAAGATTGTGCTCATTCGTCCTTTTAGGAAATGATAGTGCAGGGTAAAGTTTGTGCCTGCAAGAAACATGAAAATCGTAATAACCCACTGGATAAATCCGCTTTTGTAATAGGCAATGCTTGCATTTTTGGTACCGAAGCCTCCTGTGGCCATGGTGGCAAAACTATGACAGATAGCGTCGAAAAGTGGCATGCCACCCAAGACAAGAAGGATAATTTCGCAGACTGTAAATCCACAGTAAATCAACCATAGGGTTTTTGCGGTCTTGGAAATACGTGGGGTAATCCTATCCACCTCAGGACTGGGGGACTCCGCCTCCATAATTCGGATTGCGCTAAAGCCCAGACTAGGCAGAATAGCAACCAAAAGCACAACGATTCCCATACCACCGAGCCAGTGCGTGGTTGCTCGCCAGAGGAGCAGAGGTCGAGGTATTATCTCAATATCTGTCAATATGCTTGCTCCTGTTGTGGTAAAGCCCGATACTGTCTCAAAGAATGCGTCTATATAGGAAGGAATATACCCGGAGAAGGTAAAAGGAATGGCGCCTAAAGCCGAAGAAAACACCCAGCTAAAGGCCACAAAAAGGAAACTATCTTTCTTTGTAAGAAAGGGCTTTTCATCATGCCTTGTCATTAAATACATTACTATAAAAAATGCTAGGCTGATGATGGTAGGTATGAAGAGCGAAAAGCTCACCCGCCAGGATAGGTCTTCGACAATAGAGTAAATTCCGCAGATCAAGCTAAAAATCGAGACAATCAAAAGAATAATGGAAAGCATTCTGAGAATCGATTTGAAATGCATATCATGCCCCAAAAATGCTCTCAAGCTTGCCTATGTGTTCTTTTTTGATAATTAGTCCCACAAGATCGTTTTCGAATATCTTTGTAGAGCCCGTGGGAATGCAGGTTTTTCCTCTATGGATGACAAAACAAATCAGCAATCCCTTTGGAAGATTCATGTTGCGTATCTCCACTTCGAGCTGCTCGAAAGAGTCCGTAATCTGAATCTCGATGAGCTCATATTCATTATGTGGAAAGCTATAGAGTCTCCTTATTTTGGCCTTCCTTACCTTGTCGAGTATTGCGCCCGACATAACGATTTTTTCATTCACGACGATGTTGATATCGAGCAAATAGAGAAGCGGAGTGTAGAGATCGTTTGTAATGAGCGCAAGGCTTCGCTTTGCTCCTGCTTCTTGGGCTAGAAGAGCGCTCAGAATATTTATGCTCTGTTCAGATGCAAGGCAGAGAACAATGTCCGCGCTTCCGATGTTCTCCTCCCTGATCAAATGCTCATCGCTCAACTGATGATTTATTGCTTCTATATCGGGGAAAGTAGCCGAGAGAATCTTTAAGCTCTCTCGATCTCCGTATATTACCTTGATTTTTGGATTTCCAAGCAATGAGAGGGCTCCCCTATCGTACCCCTTATCGCGCTGTGAACCGGAAAAAGCAGAAATCTGCCTCATTCCGAGCTCCTTTAGCAAGAGTGTCGTAAGAGTGCCTGTACCAAGGATTACGATAGAGCTGAATTTCCTGAGAGTGTCTTTGCATGGTCCAAAAAGTCTATCGAGGCTAGAGGGCTCGCCTAGGATATAGGCCGCATCTTCTTCTTCGAAAACGAAATCACCGCCCGGAACGATTAGTTCTTCTTCGCGCAGCACTGCGGGTACCATAAAATCCGCCCCAATGCTAGTGCGGATATTGGCCAGCGATTGGTGTACAAACCTTGGCTCTTTCTTACATAGAATGCGTCGGAGCTGAATTCCTGCTTCTTTTACATCGATAATTTCGGGCGACATGCCACGGAAAATGATGCCCGCAATACTCTCGGCAGTTTCGGCCTCGGGGTTGATAATATAATCGACACCTAGAATCTTCTTTCCTGCATTCTTAAAGGATGCAAAATAAGGGTTGCGGGCGCGGGCTATGGTTCTTACGTCTTTGAAGTTCTCGGCAACTAAGCCACAGGAGACGATATTGGCTTCATCGCTGCCGGTACAAGCGATAAACCAGTCTGCGTCTTCGACACCAGCAGCCTTAAGAGTCTCGATGTTTTCGCCATCGCCTTCTTGGACGATGCAATCCAGCTTGTCCGCGATCGATTTTGCCGCATTCAGATTTTTCTCTATTATAACGACATCTTTGTTTTCCGCTATGAGTTCGCTGGCAATAAGAGAACCGAGCAAACCTGCGCCAAGAATAGCTATTTTCATCGATGAAAAGTATATGCGACCGAGTGCTATTTTGACAATGACAGGGCTCGGATGAAGCGCTTGTTGTATGCCCAACAATTGGGCGGCGCCAAAGATCGAAAAAGCCCTATAAATAGGCGCATCAACATCGACATATTGAGCCTCATTCGCATTTTGCATACTATAATGCGACAGGAGCCTCAGTTGAGAAACCGTTTGGGCAAAGAAAAGCAGATTCCACTATTATATTTTTTAGGCACTATTTTGGCCGGGAGCTTCCTTTTGGTGTTGCCAATATCGAGCGAGGAAGGCAACCTCTCATATCTCGATGCACTTTTCGAGGCGACCAGCGCGGTCTGCGTTACCGGTCTTGTTGTCGTTGATACGACCGGGCTATCTCGATTTGGCCAAACAGTCATTCTTTTCTTGATTCAGCTTGGAGGCTTGGGTATAGTTACCTTTTCCACCTTATACATTTTTATGCCAAGGCGAACAGTGTCGGTGACAACTCATGGTATGATAAAGGATTATACTCTATCGTCGGTTGAATATCGCACGCGCAGAACGATCCGAGAGATTATAGCATGGACCGCCAGTTTCGAGCTCATCGCTGCTTTTGTGATCTGGCCAACGCTTGCAAAAAATGGTTACTCCTTCTATGACGCGCTTTTCCATGCAATCTCAGCCTTCTGTAATGCTGGATTCTCGACTTTGCGATCGGGCATGAAGAGCTTTCGGGATGATGTTCTTTTGAATGTGGTGACGATGCTGCTGATAGTCTCTGGAGGAATAGGCTTTATCGTGCTTCAGGATATTATGCGGTTTGTCAAGAAAGAAAAGCGTCGTCTTTCCTATCATTCCTCAGTTGTTTTGCGCACTACCGCGGTGCTAATTGTGCTTGGGGCTATTGTTTTCTATGTGCTCGAGCAGAATCACGCATATAAGGAAATGAGCCAGGGTTCGAAAGTGATGGCAGCGCTTTTTCAATCGGTAACTCCAAGGACCTGCGGTTTCGATACCGTGTCACAGGCGAATCTCTCGAGTTCAAGCCAACTTGTTACAATAATCCTCATGTTCATTGGCGCTTCGCCTGGCTCTACTGGTGGGGGCATCAAAACTGTAACGCTATATATTCTTCTTCTTGTCGCATTGAGGATGAGAGAAGGGGGAGATACGATTGTGGACCGATATAGGACAGTGACTCACAATGCGGTGCTCAAGGCAATCACCGCGCTTGTGAGAGGCGCAACCATTGTGTTGGTCGCCACCACAATCCTCCTCGTCTCTGAGAGAGCAGCCGGGCACACGGTAGGACTTGAGACTGCTATTTTCGAATGTGTTTCTGCCTTTGGAACCGTTGGCTTATCCATAGGCATAACTCCATACCTTACGGCTATTTCGAAGCTTGTCCTTATAGGCGCGATGTTCATGGGGAGGGCTGGATTGTTTATTCTCGCAATTCCACCTTCGAGATATTCACCAGAGCCTTTTGCAAAATATCCTAAGGCAGACCTGCTGTTATAATTTGTTCTTATATGGAAGGTATAATATGAAACAATTTGCGTTTATTGGTCTGGGACCATTTGCTATGTCAATGTTGGAACGGATTTCCGAGATCAGCGGCCAGATTATTGCCGCAGATGAGAGCCCTGAGCGCATCGAACATGTTAAGGAGATGGTCTCGGTGGCTTTTACAATGAATCTACTAGATGAAGAAGCATTCGAACGGGCATTTCACGAGCCAGTGGATGTGGCCATTGTCGATATAGAGTCGAATGGTCCGGAGCTCTTGCTGGTGACTTTCAGGCTCAAGAAATTGGGCGTACCCGAAATCATAGTAAAATCGAACTCGGAGGAATATGAAGAAATTCTGCGGCTGGTTGGTGCAACTCGCGTAGTAAACTCGGACAGAGAAGCTGCCCTAAGAGTAACTCCACTTGTGCTTTCTTCTTCTCTCACAAACTTTATGCCTATAGGGGGTGATCTTGTACTTGCAGAAGTCATAGCTCCCGATTTTGTTGTGGGTAAGAGCGTCATCGAGGGTGATCTGCGCAATACGCGTCATATCAATGTTGTCGCCGTAAAATATGCTTCGGAGATGGATTCCTCCGGGTCACAAAGCGCAATCTTTCGTAATCTCGATACAAAATACCGCTTTAAAGATGGCGATGTGCTGCTTGTAACGGGCAAAGAGAACGATGTTTTCGAGTTTTCAGGTATTCAAAAGACTATCGAACATGAAAAAGAAAGAGCCAAGACGATAAGTTTTCTCAAAGGCATGTTCAGCCGCAAGAAGAAGGATGTCCCAAAGAAGTAGCCTTTGGCTTGTGCGAGCCTGCGCGCTCGTTGATTCCATTCGCTCGAACCATTACAATAGAAAAGCGGCTCAGGCATGATATACAGCCTGTGCGCTCCGGCGGCAAATAGCCGTTCCGGCAAACTGCGTTGTGGAAAGGATCCGCGCGCGCAATGGAGGTCTTTTATGGACATTTTTCAAAAGTGCTTTGATTTTGATCTCGACAAGCAGGCCATGGAAAAAGGGTTATATCCCTATTTCCGGCCGCTTGATGGGCTCGAGGGAACCGAGGCTGTCTTTAATGGTCGCAAGCTGATCATGATCGGTTCTAACAATTATCTTGGACTCACAATGCATCCAAAAGTCAAGGAAGCCGCTAGAAAAGGTCTGGAAGAATTTGGTCCTTCTTGTACAGGAAGCCGGTTCCTAAATGGTACGCTCAAACTTCACAATGAGCTCGAAGAGCGCCTTGCCACTTTTGTTGGAAAAGAAGCTGCCCTGGTTTTTTCGACCGGCATGCAGACTAATCTTGGAGCTATTTCATCGTTGGTAGATCGCAACGATGTTGTCATTATTGATAAAGATGACCATGCTTCTATTGTGGACGGTTGTAGGCTCAGCATGGGTGAAATGAAGCGCTATTTGCATGCCGATCTGGATCATCTCGAACGCATTCTGCAAAAGGTTCCCAGCGAATCAGGAACAATGGTCGTTGTCGATGGTGTTTTCTCCATGGGAGGAGACATTGTAGATTTACCGGGCTTGGTAAGACTCTGCCAAAAATATGGAGCGCGGCTCTATGTGGACGATGCACATTCCATTGGCGTTCTGGGCGACGGCCATGGTACGGCCTGGCATTTTGGTCTTACCGATAAAGTCGATATCATAATGGGCACCTTTTCAAAGAGCTTTGCATCGTTAGGTGGTTTTGTGGCAGGTGATAGAGATGTAATTAATTATATAAAACATACAGCCCGCTCTTTTATGTTTTCTGCTTCTCTGCCAGCACCTAATACCATGGCAGCCCTTGCTGCTCTAGATATCATGGAGACAGAGCCCGAGCATGTGAAACATCTTTGGGATAATGCCAATTTCATGATGAAAGGCTTTCGAGAGCTTGGTTTTAATATCGGAAAAACTCAGACCCCAATTATCCCCGTAATTATAGGTGAGGATGAAACATGCTTCCGTTTTTGGAAGGAGCTCTTCGATGAGGGGCTCTATACCAATCCAGTGATAAGCCCTGCCGTACCAGAAGGAATGGCTCTATTGCGCACTTCCTACATGGCGACTCACACTAGAGAGCAACTGCAGCGCGCGCTCGATATTTTCGAGAAAGCAGGCAGGAAGTTTGGTATCATCTAGTCAATAATATCCGAAGTTAGCTTGCGGCGGTCAAAATGGCATTTCAGGCGCGGATAGCAAAATAGGCGGCAGCAGATGGCAAAATGGACAGCGTCGGCTGGCTTTTGGACTATCTGCTCAGGCTATCTGCGCCCTTTTTTATTTTTTAATTCGTTTGGCAGAGTCTTATCGGTACTTTTCTGTCTCCTTTGAGCTCTGCGATTGGCCAGAGCTTGCTAGCGCGGACTAGTTTCCCTTGGTTGGAACTATGAGCCCATGTTCCATAAAACTGAAATAGCCGGATTCAGAGAAGATGAGATGATCCAGCACGGGTATACCCAGGATATCACCCGATTGCCGAAGCCTTTTGGTTATGTCCACATCTTCGTCCGAAGGCTCCAGATTCCCGCTTGGATGATTGTGCGCAACTACGACCGCGCAGGCTCTGTCGGTTATAGGATCAGCAAAGACCTCCCTGGGATGCACAACGGTTTTATTTATGAGTCCTTTGGTTATCTCGCGAATGGCATTAACCTCATGACCGCCATTTAACGATATGACGATGAAATGCTCTTGTCTTATATCCGCGAAATGGATAAGGAGTGGATAGGCATCCTTGGGCATTGCTATGCGAGTGCCGCGAGTCGAGAAAATCCGTCTCCCAAGCTCCAACGCGGCAGCTACCGCGCAACTCTTTGCTTCTCCCATTCCAGATATGAGCATAAGTTGATCGAGGTCGCATGAATCGCTGCTTTTGGTGATCTGGTTCAGTACCTCTTTGGCAAGCTTGCGAACGGGTTTGCCTGGAACTCCCGAACCCAGAATTGCAACGATCAGCTCGAGATTAGATATCGAGCTGCTGCCAAGCTTCAACATTCTTTCCCTTATATCCAGCGAAGAGGAGTTAGATTCAAATTTTTGTCCCATTTTTTCGTATGCTTGCCATTCCTTCATTGTGTCTCCTAATGTCTATGACGCATCAAGAGTGATTCTCGATTCAATGTTTTTCGGCTTAGATATCATCGAAATAGCATCCAAATAGCATCCAAAATGCTATTCTATCACTATATTAGCTCCAAAAGGCTCAAGAATGCCCAAAGTAGCCCTATAAAAGTACAATGAACTCATAAGAAAGCCCTAAACCTAAAGGAACCGCAAGGTCACGCATGTAGAGATCAGTACAAATAAGAATCCGCTGAAAGTATCATCAATTGGCCGATCAGGCATTTGCGTTTCGAGATCGGCTGGAATATAATCAAAAGTGATACTTGGTT
>JAAYWE010000276.1 GCA_012516755.1 Treponema sp. | reverse complement strand
ATGGGATCAGCGCGACTCGAACGCGCGACCTACTGCTTAGAAGGCAGTTGCTCTATCCAGTTGAGCTATGATCCCAACAAAAGAAACTCTAAAGCAAAAAACATATAAGGCCAAAAAAAATTCGCTCTTTTACCACATCAAAAAGTCGTATTCGGTATTCGGGACGAGAGGATTTGAACCTCCGATCTTCTGCTCCCAAAGCAGACGCCTTAGCCCCTAGGCTACGTCCCGGTTTCAGCGTTGTAAGCTAATTGAAAAACAGGCTAGCTGTCAAGATATCCATGTTCTTAGAAGCTTGTCCATAAATAACTCAAATAACCAAAGCTATTTAGGGCTTGACTATAGCCATTTTATGATGCATATTAAACTGAATTCCAAATTTATATAATCCCAGCAGAAAGGAGGGTGTGTCATGAACGACTCGGATAGCAGTCATAGTCACTGCATCTTTACCGAGCCCGAAGATCCATTCCCGCGACCATCTCACCTGACAGCTGGTATCGAAAAAGTATAGAACCACATATTGTTCTATGCATTCACCTCCTTCTGTCAGGCGAGCGACAGAAATGTGAGGTGAACTATGACCAAATTCCCACTGATTTTACCTTCTTTAGTGAAAAAGAATGAGACGAAGAATGGGGGTGTTTCTAGCGCAAATGAGAACAAGCTGATTTCTATCTGCTTGGCTCCCCTTCAGAGCGTATTTGAAACGCTCGAATCGAGTCAGCACGGTCTCTCCGAAAAGGAAGCCGAAAAAAGACTCTCAGAGTATGGGCACAATGAAATTGCACAGTCGGAAAAGCTCAATTTCTGGGAAGACATGCTCGATCGTCTTAAAAACCCTCTTGTCATCCAGCTTCTCGTCATTGCAACGATTTCTGCTCTCATTGGCGAAATGCTATCCGCAGCTGTTGTTGGAGCAATGATCCTATTGAGTGTAGGGCTCTCTTATGTCCTGGACAGCAGATCCAATAGAGAAGTCGAGTCTCTAGGCAAGCGTGTGCAGTCTCGCACTTATGTGCTCAGAGATGGGGTTGAAATCGAAATCAAAATGTCAGAAGTCGTACCTGGGGACATCGTGCTTCTCCAGACTGGTGCAATAATACCCGCCGATGTGAGAGTAATCTGGGCAAAAGACTTCTTTGTAAGTGAATCCGCTTTGACCGGAGAATCAATGCCGGTGGAAAAATCTGCCACTCTGCCGACAAGCACGATAAAGTCCGCGATCGAATTGCCTAATGCCTGCTTTATGGGCACAAGCGTTACGAGCGGAATAGCTCGAGCCATAGTCGTTTACACAGGTATCAACACGCTTTTTGGTGCTATCTCGAAGAAGCTAATAGAGCGCCGCGAAGAAAGCAGTTTCGACAAGGGGATACGCTCCTTCACATGGCTTATGATTCGCCTGATGCTCGTTATGGTGAGCATTGTATTCCTGATCGTTGGAATGACCAAGGGGAAATGGCTCGAAGCGCTACTCTTCGCCTTATCTGTGGCCGTGGGGCTTACTCCTGAGATGCTTCCCATGATCGTTACAGTGAACCTTGCCAAAGGAGCTCTGGCAATGGCGAAGAAGAAGGTCATAGTAAAGAGACTGCCATCTATCCAGAATCTTGGAGCTATCAACATCCTTTGCACCGACAAGACAGGTACTCTGACACAGGATCGTGTAGTACTTGAGCATAATATGGATATCATAGGGAACAAGAGCGATGAAGTCCTCAACTACGCCTACCTAAATAGTTACTTTCAAACAGGTCTCAAGAATCTCCTGGATAGAGCAGTCTTAGAACATGTCGATCTCAATGTCGACCAATGCAGACTTGTGGATGAGCTCCCATTCGATTTCCAGCGCCGCCGGATGTCGGTTGTCGTAGAATACGAAGGAGATAACGTCCTCATATGCAAAGGAGCGGTTGAAGAGATATATAGCTGTTGTTCCTATTACCAGATCGACGAGGAAATATATCCGCTGATAGATATGATCCGTGCAGACCTCTTCGAAGATGTAGAGAAACTCAATACTGAGGGATTCAGGGTTCTAGGCATAGCTTACCGTGAGTTTCCGCGCCAAAAGACTACATTTACTGTTGAGGATGAAAGCCAGCTTATACTGTTGGGTTATATTGCGTTTATCGATCCTCCCAAGGAGTCGGCTACCAAGGCCATCGAACTACTTTCCAAGACTGGCGTAGAAGTGAAGGTTCTAACGGGCGACAACGGCCTCGTGACTAAAAAAGTATGCAGGGATGTTGGAATCCCCTTTACTGCATCCATCACTGGGCCTGAGCTTGCTGCGCTCGAAAAAGATGAATTCTCTGATATAGTAAGGAAATGTGAGGTTTTTGTTAAGCTCACTCCAAATCAAAAAGAAGAAATAGTGAGGGAATTGCGACAACAGGGAAATGTGGTCGGATATTTGGGAGACGGAATAAACGATGCAACTGCCCTTAAAGCAGCTGATGTGGGAATATCGGTGGACTCGGCGGTAGATGTTGCCAAGGAAGCAGCAGATATCGTATTACTTGAAAAGAGCCTTCTGGTGCTGGAAGAAGGTATCATGGAAGGCCGACGTATCTTCTCCAACATAATCAAGTACATCAGGATGGGAGCAAGCTCAAATTTTGGCAACATGTTCAGCATGCTGGGGGCAAGCTTTCTTCTGCCCTTCCTCCCCATGAAGCCTCTTCAAATACTCGCCAATAATCTGCTCTATGACATATCGCAGACAGGCATCCCTATGGATAATGTGGATCCGGAATTGGTGGCAAAACCAGTGAGATGGGATATCGACAATATAAAGCGATTTATGATGTGTATTGGACCAATTAGCTCAATTTTCGATTATGCTACTTTCGCACTTATGTGGTTTTTCTTCAATGCAAAAGATTACCTTAACCCTGCCCTTTCTTTAGCACAACGGGATGCTGCAGCCAGTCTTTTTCAGACCGGTTGGTTTGTCGAGTCACTACTAACCCAGACTCTCATCGTTCACATAATTCGCACTAAACGCATCCCTTTCCTTCAGAGCAGGGCATCGGCTCCGATGATTCTTGCAACATTGCTTGTTATGGGAATCGGAATCTGGCTACCCTACTCTCCCATAGCAGGCATACTTGGCCTTGTGCCTCTTCCTTATATCTATTGGCTTTGGATAGCGGCATTTCTTTTGACCTATTCTATTATCACGCACAAAGTAAAATGCTGGTTTTTAAAACATTATGAAGGAGCATAACCATGGACTCGATACTAGATGCCCTCCAGGAAGGCAGACTTTTTGAGCTTCCTGAAAATGATAAGGATCATGCTCTCCAGTTTCTAGCGCATATAATCGAAGCCTTCCCTCAAATTCCCACCGGAACAGATATTGTGGGTAATGTTATGGCAAGAGAAAAATCTATGAATACGGCTCTTGGCAGAAGGTGGGCTTGTCCTCATGCGCGCGTGGAATTCGAAGAAGATTTGATGTGCGTAGTGGGATGGAGTCCGACAGGTATCGATTATGGAGCTCCGGATGGTAGACCTGTCTCGATAATAGTCATGTATCTGGTTCCTTCTAATCAGCGAAACCACTATCTTCGAGAGATATCAACTTTGGCCAAGGTGCTCAAGTCTTCGCCGGAAATAGACAAATTATCAACAATAAGAGAATTGAATGATGTTCGCAATTATTTGCTGGATCTAATATCAGTGAGCAAGGATACGGTTGGACCAGATGCAAGAGCGCGCATGATTCGTCTACAAGCAAAGGCAGCCATGGCAACTCAACCTGTAGCAGAGCTGTCCAATCTGATAATCGAACCTGTCTCGATAATTGCAGGTATGGGCTTAAAGCCACTTGCTCTAACACAAAACCTCGAACTAATGAATTTCATAGAGACAACCGCTGGCTTGACCGAAAGGATTGAAACTGAGGGCAAATATCAGAATGGGCTTTGGAGAATTATCAGGCGAAGTGCTACTGCTTATCAGGGAGGACGGACTGTATTCGACTGCATTGCGCTCATGCCTGCAAGCACCGGACAAAAATGAATCCCAACTATATTTGTCAGACTGCTGTTGACACCAACGCCTTTTGAATTATAATAGCTCGTCTTCCTTAAATTATGAGAGGAAATTCTAAACCATCCCACCCTGTGAGGAGTCATTATGTCCTATACCACGGAACAGATTCGTAATATTGCTATCATTGGACATGGTAGCACGGGAAAAACGACTCTGCTTGAGCACATTCTCTTTCAGGGCGGAATGATATCTAGACCTGAAACGGTAGATTCGGGCAAAACCGTCAGCGATTATAGCGAAGACGAGATTGCACGCAAGATATCAGTTCGCTCCAGCCTTACGCATGTTAACACCGATGGATACAAGATCAACTTCATAGATGCACCAGGCTCCGGTGATTTTGTTGGAGAAGCAATTCTAGCTATTCGTTCGACCGAGGCTGCTCTGCTCGTTATCGATGGCAAATCCGGTGTACAAATTGAGACGGTAAAACTCTGGAGAATTCTGGAGCGCCACAAGAGACCAAGAATGATGTTTATCACACGGCTAGATGAAGATAGAGCCGACTTCTCGAATGCTCTTGCTGACATCAAAGAAAAATTCCGAGTCACTCCTGTTCCGGTGACAATTCCTATGGGAGAAGGGTTCTCTTTCAAGGGAATAATCGATGTACTCAATAACAAGGCATATATGCGACCTGTCTCTCATGATCAAAAGGAAGTACCCAGTGAAGTTCCGCCTGAGTATTCCGAAGCTGTGGAATCCGCCCGCGCACTTCTCTCTGAGGCAGCTGCCGAAGGAAACGATGATCTTATGGAAAAATACCTTCTAGAAGGCGAGCTTACTCAAGAAGAGACTCTGCTTGGTCTTAAGGAAGCTCTTGCCGAAGGCAAGATTATTCCAGCCTTTGCCGGAGCAGGGTTTGTAAATAGCGGGACCGCCGCGCTTATGGATTTTATTTTTCAGAGTGCTCCTTCCCCATTTGCTCGTGCTCCGGAAAAGGCTAAGGATCAAGATGGCAATGATGTGGAAATATCTATCGATCCTTTGAAGCCTGCATCGGCCTACGTATTCAAAACTCAAATCGATCAATTCTCTGGTCGACTTTCTTATATTAAAGCTATAACTGGAACCATCCTTTCCGATATAGAAATGGTAGTCAGCCGTGATTTACACAGAGAGCGCATAGGAAAACTCTATACTATGCAAGGAAAAAAGCTCGAAGAAATACCTTCTTTACCAGCAGGAGATATCGGAGTCCTTGCTAAGATTTCCTCACTCAAGACAAATGATACAATCAGCCAATTCGATAAGCCAATCTCCTATGAACCGCTGCAGTTGCCCTCTCCTGTCCATATGTTGGCAATTTCCGCAGTGAATAAAAAGGAAGAAGATAAACTCAACGAATTGCTAAATAGAGCCGCGGAAGAGGACCTCACTTTTAGAGTGAGCTATAATCCGGAGACAAGAGAAACAGTAATCGCAGGGATGGGCGAACAGCAGATCAACATGATACTGGACAAAATCAAATCTCAATCAAAGATAGCGGCAGAAACCAGGATTCCTCGCGTGGCTTATAGAGAGACCATAACCAAGAAGGCAACTGCGGAATATACTCACAAGAAACAGACAGGAGGGCATGGCCAATATGCCCGAGTTGTATTCGAAATCGAACCACTGGAACGCGGAAAAGACTATGAATTCGAGAATAGAATTTTTGGTGGCGCGGTATCTAAAGGTTTCATGCCGGGCATAGAAAAGGGCATTCATCAAGCAATGGAAGCCGGCGTGTTGGCTGGCTATCCTGTAGTCGATACTAAAACAGCGATCATCGATGGAAAAGAGCACACAGTCGATTCATCTGAAATGGCATTCAAACTAGCCGCTAGAGGAGCCTTTCGTGAAGCCATGAAGCTAGCAAGCCCGGTCTTACTTGAGCCAATCATGAATCTCTCTGTCTTTGTAGAGGATAAATACCTTGGCGATGTCATGTCCGATCTTTCGGGGCGCCGCGGGAAAATATCCGGCCAGAACCCCATAGGCGGTGGCATTGTTCAGATAGATGCACAAGTTCCACAGGCAGAGCTTTTGCGCTATGCGATCGATCTGCGTTCCATGACCTCCGGTACTGGTTCCTTCGAAGTAGAATTCTCGCATTATGCGCCTATCTCTGGAAAGATTGCAGAAGATGTCATAAAGGCAGCGCAAGCCTTCAAGATTCAGGAAGCTGAAGAAGAGTGATAACTAGCAATAATACGATCTCCGCTAGCCGGTCTGTCCGTTTTCCAGGCGTTCGATCTCGCGAATGAATTCATCGAGGGTGTCATATTTTCTATACACCGAGGCAAAACGAATATAGGCAACTTTGTCCAGGGAGTATAGCTTTTGCAAAACCATCCGACCCAATTCTTCGCTCGATATTTCATTAGAAGCTTTTGCATGTTCGGCAGCATTGTCTTCTATTTCATTGACGAGATTCTCTATGGACATCTGTGAGATAGGCCTTTTTTCCAGGGCACGGACAAGACCTCGTTCGATCTTCTGTCTTTCGAAGGGCTCACGCCTGCCATCTCTTTTAATAACAAGGAGAGGCTTTTCTTCTATGCGTTCATAACTGGTAAAACGAAGCCCACAGGAAATGCATTCTCTGCGCCTCCTTATGGCTTCTCCGTTAGCCAGTGTTCTGGAGTCGATCACCTTGTCTTCGGGGCTTCCGCAATATGGGCACTTCATTCTGAACTCTTTTCAGCGACCTTGGAGATAACATTCAATAAATCCATAGGCAGAGGAAATACTATAGTTGAGTTTTTTTCAACCGCAATTTCCGATAGAGTCTGAAGGTATCGTAGCTGCAAGCTTGCAGGAGATTTCGCTAACACATCGGCAGCTTGGGCGAGCTTTTCGGAAGCCTGAAGCTCTCCTTCCGCCGCGATGATCTTTGCTCTTCTCTCTCGCTCTGCTTCCGCTTGCCTAGCCATGGCTCGTTTCATAGTCTCTGCAAGCTCGATCGCTTTTATCTCGACTGCCGAGACCCTAATGCCCCAAGGATCGGTAGCATCATCCAAGAGTGCTTGAAGAACTTGTCCCAGTTGAGCTCTCTGAGCAAGCATTTCATCGAGCTCATGCTGACCAAGAACCGATCGGAGAATCGTCTGGGCAAGGAGACTGGTGCCCTTGGTATAATCTGCTATTTTTACAACGGCAAGCATGGAATCGAACACATTGAAATACACAACAGCATCCACAATGACAGGCACATTGTCTCGGGTTATAACTTCCTGCTTTGGAACGTCTATGGTGAACGTGCGCATATCAACCTTGCGAAGTGAATCGATACCAAATGGTAGAATGAGGTTGAAGCCTGGTTCCATCACTTTTTGTAAGCGACCAAATCGAAATAAAACCCCTCGCTGGTATTCCTGAACGACGCGCATCATCTGAATGAGAATTAAGAAAGGCACAATGAACAAAATAGCCGCTATCGGAGGAGAACTCATCATTAATATAATCTCCGAAATCCCCCATACCAAGAATAGGATTAGAAGAAATAGAAAGACAGGTTTTTGTTTTCGAATTGCAGCGATTATAATAAAAACTACCCACCATGCGGAAAGGACCGCAAAAATCGTATAAATCCACAACACCTCATATACCCCCTATTTAAATTAAGTATAGTGTATTTAGTACTATTTCGCAAAAGCTGAACAATTCTCTGGCCAAATGAATCTACTGCGCTATCGACATGCCCAGTTCTTTTCTGTTCGTACGTTCCATTATATTGCTAATTTTTTTCTCTGGGATTATTGTATCGATGATGAATTGCCTATCATACTGTAAAAAAAGGAGGTCAAAATGGACTTTTCCGAAAAGCTAAAAAAATTCATGGAAAACAGCGCCGAAGCATCTAGAGAATTCTTGGAAAAAGCCGCGGATCAAGCCCAAGTCTGGGGAGAGATGGGTAGGCTGAAAATCGAAATTATACAGTTAAGGACAAAGGCACAATCCCTCACCGCGAAGCTCGGCACAGAAGTCTATAACCTTCTGGTAGAGAAAAATGAACCCATGATAGGCTCTTCGACGCCCGAAATTGAGCCTATAATAAGAGAGCTCCAGAACTTAGATCGGCTCATCGATGAGAAGGAAAATCTATATAGATCCAAAGGCGGTAAAGATAGCGACCTCAATATAAAATCAAAAGAATAAGCGAAAAACCATAATCTATAGAACTTGGAGTCCTCATAGTGCAAAAATTGCAGCCTGAACTTATAATATTCGATCTCGATGGGACACTTGTCGATACCATTGTCGATATTGCCTCATCCGTAAATTATGTGTTATCTCAGTTTGGCCTTCCTAATCACGAGATTTCAGATTACAAACAAATGGTAGGCAATGGCTTTCGTGTTCTTGTTCAAAGAGTCCTTTCGCCAGAAAAATCCAATGATGATATATTCTTCGACAAGATACTGAGACTCTCTATGCGGAGATATGAAGAACATGCGCTTGATAGGACAAGGCCTTTCCCTGGGACGGTAGAGACTCTTGAATCCCTCTACAGGAATGAAATAAAACTCGCTGTACTCTCGAACAAGCCAGACCATCTCTCAAAAAAGATCATCGAATTTCTTTTTGCCTCTGTCAAATTTGTCGCTGTCTGGGGAGACAATAAAGACCGAGCTCGTAAACCAGATCCAAGCGCTACACTTGAACTCTGTCGCAATGCAAGGGTTGACCCTCAGAAAAGCCTGTTTGTGGGCGACTCGGCTGTCGATATACAGACAGCAAAAGCAGCACGAATAGCAGCTGTGGGTGCCGTATATGGTTATCGAAGCAGAGAAGAACTCGAGCTTGCCGGAGCAGACTATCTTATAACCTCGCCACCAGAACTACTCTCCATTGTCGAGTTCAAATAGCTGAGAACCCAAAGATCGATCTCTCTTTTGGGAGGCTGACTTTTCTTATTAGAGCACAATAGCTATAATTAGAAATAAAATAAGAACGCTTGGAATTGCTCTTTATGCGTTGCAGGATTTGGTCTTATCGAGGAGTCATTATGAATCATGAGGAAATAATACTGAGAGCGCAGGAATACATTGCTAATGAAACCGATCCGTCTTTTTCTGAGGAGATAAAAGAGCTCCTTCAGAAAGGCGATTGGAAGGAACTTGAAGACCGCTTCTATAGAGATTTGGAATTTGGTACAGGAGGGCTTCGCGGCATTATTGGCGGTGGCTTCAATAGAATGAATACACTAGTGGTAACACGAGCAACGCAGGGACTATGCGATTATATTAAGGAACAATTCCCTCAGAAGCAGCTTTCTGCTTGCATTGCCTATGATTCTCGTAGAAAATCCAAAGAGTTTTCGTTGGCAACGGCCTTGGTTTTCGCAGCCAATGATATCAAGGCATATATATTCCCGGAGCTCAAGCCTACTCCCGTTCTATCTTATGCTATCCGAAAGCTTGGGGCAGACACAGGTGTAGTAATAACAGCCAGCCATAATCCTCCCAATTATAACGGCTATAAAGCCTATTGGAATGATGGTTCTCAGGTCGTGCCTCCCCATGATAGTGGTATTATCGAAAAGGTATTAAAAGCAAAGTCTGCAAAGCAGATGTCTAAAACAGAGGCTCGCTCAAAAGGGCTCTTGGTAGAGATTAGCCAAGAGATAGACGATGATTATGTTGCCATGGTGAAATCGCATCTTTTGCGTTCATATCTTTTCTCCGAAATGGGTAAATCGGTCAATATCGTTTACTCTCCTCTTCACGGCACTGGGGCAAGACTATTAGAGCGTATAATGAAAGAGCTGGGTTTGAATGTCCTTACCGTGCCAGAGCAACGCGAACCGGATGGCGAATTCCCAACCGTGTCTTACCCAAATCCTGAAGAATCAGCAGCGCTTGCTATGGCAATTGAGTTAGGCAAGAAAACTCATGCCGATGTGGTAATGGCTACCGACCCAGATGCAGATAGGCTTGGTATTGCCGTTCCGGGCAAAACAGGAGAATTCGTATTGGTAACAGGAAATCAGCTTGGATCACTGCATCTCGATTACATTGCGCTTACTCTTAAGGAAATCAATAGCATGCCACCTAGACCGGCGGCTATCCGCACCATCGTTACCACCGAATTACAAAAGGCTATAGCTGAGAAATATGGCATAGAGAGCTTTGAGTGCCTTACTGGATTCAAATGGATTGCAGATCTAATGCGACGCTTCGAGACCGAGAATATCGATTTCATCTATGCAACGGAAGAATCCTATGGTCATCTCATCGAAAAGGAAGTGCGAGACAAGGATGGTATTTCCGCAGCGGCCCTTACTGCTGAAATGACCCTTTATTGGAGATCACAGGGCAAAAGCCTCCTGGACCGCCTTGAGGATCTATACAAGGAACACGGTTATTACGAGGAAAAAGGACTAAGCTTCTATTTTGAAGGTGAACAAGGCATGAGGATAATGAATAGCATCATGGAAGACTATAGAAAGCAACAGCCAGATCAATTTGGAGAGCTTGCAGTAATCTGCACTCGAGATGTCAAAGCCGGTACCGAGTGGGATAGAGATGGCAGAATTCGCAAAATCGATCTGCCTCAAAGCGATGTGATCCAATGGCGCCTAGAAGACGGCACGCTACTCACTGTAAGGCCATCTGGAACTGAACCCAAGATAAAGTACTACATTCTCTGCCACGATCAGAGCAGCGAACTTAGCTTAAGCAAAGAAATCACACAAAAGAAAATAGCTCTTATAGCAGAAGCAATTACTGCAATGGTCGATTCGCATCGCAAATGATCAATAATTCGACGACCCTCTAAAAGCAATGATGATCTTGAGAGATTGACCTTAAAGGCAAGCCCGTGGATTTTCGAATAATCAAACATGTAACGATTTCGGTTATATCAATTGTTTGCTTATTGGTCTTTCGTTGCGCGATGCTTTCGCTTAATCCTTATTCTGACACGAGGCCTATATCGCTTTCAGAAATTGCTGCTTATCCCAATAATAATGAGCGATCTTTTATGGAGAACGATTTCTATCATAACCTCTCTATGTTGAATAGCAGTAATTTCTCATTGCTTTCGATGAAACAAATTGAACAACTAGCGTCTAGTCTTTGCATTCAAGGCATGACTATGGATTTAGACAATAGGGCAATGGCTTCTTTGTTCCTTCCATCTTCTGGTCATGTTCTTGCCATGCTCATCGACGATCAAGACTCCGAAGAATATCAAAATCTAGATGGAATATCCTTGCCTGCAAGACTCTCATATAATCGTATTGCAGCATTGCATCCAGAGATGAATGCCCTTCGACCTCGATATGAAGCATTTATCGATGTTTTTTATCGAAGATTATTAGAAAGCGGTATATCTGACTTCCCTGCAAAATGGTTCGAGCAAAATGCACAAACATGGAATGGCAATGTGACCCTTCCTGGCCTTTCCTCACTGCCTCGGCTTGATGAGCTCGACTATTCGCATACATTCGCGCTGGATATTTTTCTGCAAGATGTGGAGTATCTCTCCTGGAATATTCAGCGTGGCCCTGTTATCCATTCATTGAGCAATGGTATCGTAGTGGCTGCTGAAAGCGGATGGCTTGGGTTTCCTAGAAAGAGTGCTGCTCTTTCCTATATAAAAGGAGGAATATCTCCAAAATCGGGTAATGGCGTAATAGTATATTCACCTGAAGAACATAGGTATTATTTATATTTCCATCTCTATGATCTCTTTGTAAAAAAAGGGGATATTCTCTTGAAAGGCCAAGCCATCGGTCATGGGGGAAATTCGGGCATCAATGCACGCAAAAAAGGAGGGGGAGATCATCTTCATCTCGAAATCTTCGATTCAAAGAGCGGACGTTTTCTAAGAAATACACAAATTATCGCGCTTTTGAAAGACTCTTCAAAGAACAAGACGGCTGTTTCACCAAAATAATTTCTTCGCTATAGTATAGCAATGAGCAAATTATTCCTCGTTGGCGATGTTGGAGGGACAAACACTAATCTAGCCTTAGCCAGACATGATGAGTCGGGCATCGAATTGATCGAAAAGGCGCAGTTTTCAACTCAGAATGAAAAGTCCCTCTTGGATCCGATCAAGCGTTTTCTTGAATCAAGGTGCGGAGACGGAGCTAACCATAAGATCGACTTTTGCTGTATTTCTGGGGCCGGTCCTGTTCAGGCCAATAATAGCATTCAACTCACCAATGCACCTTGGGGTATCAAAGCCTCGGAGCTTTATGAATTCCTTAGAGTGCCAGTCAAATTGATAAATGATTTCACTGCCTTATCATATGCCGTTACTATTCTTGATCATAAAGATAAGGATAAGGTTACACAGCTTCCACATCCGGATGGATCTATCTATGAGCCCCAAGACGGTATTATGCTTATCATTGGGGCTGGAACAGGTCTTGGTGTCGGCTTTGTGGATAGGAGAGGCGACAGTGTAATGGTTTTCCCTTCCGAAGGTGGACATTCCGAATTGTCCTGTTTCGATAGGCTGAGCGATTCCTTTTACGCGTGGCTTCGCAAGAAATATGATTATGTGCCTGGTGCTGAACTAGCTATCTCAGGCCAGGGCATTGCAAATATATTTGAATTTATATGCACAGAAGATCTTGCAATGAGTATCGTGGAAGGCGACTATGAGATTTCGCAAAAAGCGCTGGAAGAGGGCCTCTCCGATACTGCTCGAAATATCCTTGATTTACCACGATTTGAGTGGCCGGCTCTTATT